>DASRBN010000004.1 GCA_035653615.1 Ktedonobacteraceae bacterium
CTACCCAGGAGCTGACCAGTGCGGTGTTGGAACAGGTGGCGGCGGCGCTCGAGGCTCAGTTGAACTAGCCGCTCGCTTGCTTGGTATGCTTCCGCGGGAGGCTTGGGGGCGGCTGTCTCGTGTGAAGTGCAACTGTAGTGCAGCAACAGGTTTCAATCCCCAACGGGCATCCCAAGCCATTTAGCCAAGTGAGGACGTCCGATGGCCGGATATAACCACTGGAGTTTCAATCCCCAACGGGCATCCCAAGCCATTTAGCCGCAGTACCCAGGATTGCGAGATTGTATCTTGCTGGCATCGTTTCAATCCCCAACGGGCATCCCAAGCCATTTAGCCGGCGTGTCACCGCAAGCCACGAGTAGCACGAGCGCGACGTTTCAATCCCCAACGGGCATCCCAAGCCATTTAGCCCGCCTACTGCTACCACAGCCCCCGCGCATCATAGCGGTTTCAATCCCCAACGGGCATCCCAAGCCATTTAGCCCACTTGCAAGGGCAAGGCATCGAGTCAGACCGACAGGTTTCAATCCCCAACGGGCATCCCAAGCCATTTAGCCCTTGGCCCCGCGAGTGGTGGAACACTCCGGAGCCGTGTTTCAATCCCCAACGGGCATCCCAAGCCATTTAGCCAGCAATAGAATTTCGTGCCGGCTATCAATACCTCTGGGTTTCAATCCCCAACGGGCATCCCAAGCCATTTAGCCCTCCATCAAGAGGCGCTTCACATGCGCGCCCTGCACGTTTCAATCCCCAACGGGCATCCCAAGCCATTTAGCCTTGTTCGCAGCCATGTGCTCAGCGTCATAGAAGAAGGTTTCAATCCCCAACGGGCATCCCAAGCCATTTAGCCCGATTCCGGTCAATCGCGCCAACGTGAAGCTCCAGTATGTTTCAATCCCCAACGGGCATCCCAAGCCATTTAGCCAGCTGGATTTGCCGGTAGAAGCCTACGAAGTCGTCTAGTTTCAATCCCCAACGGGCATCCCAAGCCATTTAGCCGATGTCAATTTTCAATTTGGCACGACCGATGGCGAATTGTTTCAATCCCCAACGGGCATCCCAAGCCATTTAGCCATAGAAAAGAGAGTGCTGGCTCCCCTCCCCGTCTCTTGGTTTCAATCCCCAACGGGCATCCCAAGCCATTTAGCCGGAATACGAAACAGGTAGAGCTGCCTGCCGATAGCCGTTTCAATCCCCAACGGGCATCCCAAGCCATTTAGCCTCGGCGCCCCGGCACCGCGACCATGGTACCTGTGAGTTTCAATCCCCAACGGGCATCCCAAGCCATTTAGCCTACAGCATCACGCCGTTTAGCGCAAGTGCGCCAGGCGGTTTCAATCCCCAACGGGCATCCCAAGCCATTTAGCCCTCGTGGAGGTTGCGGTATGACCACAAAACATGTCGTGCGTTTCAATCCCCAACGGGCATCCCAAGCCATTTAGCCTGATGAGCTTATCTCAGGTACGAAGGCACGGTATGCTGTTTCAATCCCCAACGGGCATCCCAAGCCATTTAGCCCGTCTACCAACGGCACCCGTGTCTACAAGGCCGTAGTTAGTTTCAATCCCCAACGGGCATCCCAAGCCATTTAGCCCTTTGCCTACACTCCGCATATCACGCTGGCCTATACGTTTCAATCCCCAACGGGCATCCCAAGCCATTTAGCCGGCCGCAGGCAAACTGGGAATCTTCATCGGCCAGATGATGTTTCAATCCCCAACGGGCATCCCAAGCCATTTAGCCCGCCCGCAAACACGGTATAACGATGGACGTGGCGCTTTCGTTTCAATCCCCAACGGGCATCCCAAGCCATTTAGCCTCAGGATGCCCCGCCTTGCTGTCGAAGTACCACTGACAGTTTCAATCCCCAACGGGCATCCCAAGCCATTTAGCCGCCAGCAGGAGGAGACGCAGCGGCTCAACGAGGCAGCAGTTTCAATCCCCAACGGGCATCCCAAGCCATTTAGCCCGGGCGGCTGCTCACCCACCCCGAATCCATCCAGTCGGTTTCAATCCCCAACGGGCATCCCAAGCCATTTAGCCACTTTCTCGGCATACAACATTTGACGAACAGCCGCTGTTTCAATCCCCAACGGGCATCCCAAGCCATTTAGCCAAAAACAAACTTGGCATGCAGAACCTGATCGAAGATGAGTTTCAATCCCCAACGGGCATCCCAAGCCATTTAGCCGATCAAAGTGGGCGATGATGTGATGCCCATTTTATCCAGTTTCAATCCCCAACGGGCATCCCAAGCCATTTAGCCACTATTTGAGAAAGCGCGGCCTGAGCGATGAGACAATTAGTTTCAATCCCCAACGGGCATCCCAAGCCATTTAGCCTTCCTGTAGGCACTCCAGCTTCCGGTGAGTGACACAAAGTTTCAATCCCCAACGGGCATCCCAAGCCATTTAGCCGTCTATGGGGAAAACGGCCTGGTGCAGTGGTATCAGGGTTTCAATCCCCAACGGGCATCCCAAGCCATTTAGCCCAGAACAAGAAGCAGTGCTTGAACCATACAATAAAGTTTCAATCCCCAACGGGCATCCCAAGCCATTTAGCCGGGCAGTTATGAGTCTGTCGGCCTTTATGAAAGAGGTGTTTCAATCCCCAACGGGCATCCCAAGCCATTTAGCCCCCAGTGGCAATGGCCTGTACTACACGCAGAACGTGTTTGTTTCAATCCCCAACGGGCATCCCAAGCCATTTAGCCTTCGTCCATAGTGACCAGACAGTCTTGGGCCTCTTTTGTTTCAATCCCCAACGGGCATCCCAAGCCATTTAGCCACGAACTGTATACCGGGCAGGAGTAGCTCCTTATCAGTTTCAATCCCCAACGGGCATCCCAAGCCATTTAGCCTTTGAGCGTACCGTACTTATACGAGCTATACATATCCCGTTTCAATCCCCAACGGGCATCCCAAGCCATTTAGCCGAGAGGCATGAGTACTGAACAGCAGCAGCAGCAAGAGAGTTTCAATCCCCAACGGGCATCCCAAGCCATTTAGCCAGTTGTTGGCCGCCATGCCGGAGCCTGTTGGAATGTTGGTTTCAATCCCCAACGGGCATCCCAAGCCATTTAGCCGCTTTCCACGATGAGGGTCAGCCGGGTCAACAGGTGTTTCAATCCCCAACGGGCATCCCAAGCCATTTAGCCCTCTGGGGGTGGTGGAACAACGAGAAAAGGCTCACCAGTTTCAATCCCCAACGGGCATCCCAAGCCATTTAGCCCCAACAACACGGCAATTAATACCGCTGTAGCACTTAATCGTTTCAATCCCCAACGGGCATCCCAAGCCATTTAGCCCAGGCGTTCATGCGGATGGGAGCAGCGTAAAGCCATGCGTTTCAATCCCCAACGGGCATCCCAAGCCATTTAGCCTACTACAAGAAAGATGGCCGCGAGTTCAGTTTTGAAGCGTTTCAATCCCCAACGGGCATCCCAAGCCATTTAGCCGGGCTGGCGGATGCCCTGTACAGGTGTTGAAAATAATGCGTTTCAATCCCCAACGGGCATCCCAAGCCATTTAGCCGGTGTTGCACCCATGCAACACTCACCCGCTACGAAAGTTTCAATCCCCAACGGGCATCCCAAGCCATTTAGCCTGACAAACAAAAGTCAAGGAGTCAAAAACATGTACGGTTTCAATCCCCAACGGGCATCCCAAGCCATTTAGCCATTGTCTCAGGTCTATCCCAGCTTGCATACTGATTTGGGTTTCAATCCCCAACGGGCATCCCAAGCCATTTAGCCGTAGTCGAATATCAGTTAACACCGTTCGACGGACAGCCGTTTCAATCCCCAACGGGCATCCCAAGCCATTTAGCCTTGAAGCCGGGCGCTTTCATTGCGGCCTGGAAAAGCTCAGTTTCAATCCCCAACGGGCATCCCAAGCCATTTAGCCAGAGGCACCAGCCTATGGGGAACTACCCAACCAGGAAGTTTCAATCCCCAACGGGCATCCCAAGCCATTTAGCCCCGCGCTGACGACGGGCGATAGCAAGTGCCAGCGCGACGTTTCAATCCCCAACGGGCATCCCAAGCCATTTAGCCGCGGCCAGTTGGGCCTGTGTCATTCCCAACTTAGTACGGTTTCAATCCCCAACGGGCATCCCAAGCCATTTAGCCTCTTGCGCTACCAGGGGGTGATCGACACGTGGGAGCCGTTTCAATCCCCAACGGGCATCCCAAGCCATTTAGCCGCTGAACTGCAAGCGTTCGGTGCGCCCCTGGGATGGTTTCAATCCCCAACGGGCATCCCAAGCCATTTAGCCGGTCAGAGGCGAGCAGGATAGGCTGGCGCGTCATGAGTTTCAATCCCCAACGGGCATCCCAAGCCATTTAGCCCACTATGATTATGCTGTAAGTTACTCGATCTGGCGGGAAGTTTCAATCCCCAACGGGCATCCCAAGCCATTTAGCCGCCTATACGGGTGAGGTGCTGGCTCTGCCATCCATGCAGTTTCAATCCCCAACGGGCATCCCAAGCCATTTAGCCCTTGCTGAAGAATGCGCGGCGCGTGGCTGCAAGATACAGTTTCAATCCCCAACGGGCATCCCAAGCCATTTAGCCAAAGAGCGGCTTGCGGACAAGGATTTGACCGAGGAAGTTTCAATCCCCAACGGGCATCCCAAGCCATTTAGCCCTCGTTTACCGGCTACGTCCTGCGTCATCCTGAGCAGTTTCAATCCCCAACGGGCATCCCAAGCCATTTAGCCTGAGGTTACGTGGAACGGGAAAGCTCAGCAATGGCGCGTTTCAATCCCCAACGGGCATCCCAAGCCATTTAGCCATATCAATATCTGGCAAAGTTTGCCCAGGATATTGCGACGTTTCAATCCCCAACGGGCATCCCAAGCCATTTAGCCTGCTACCCCCCTAGTATAGCATAACAAGCCGATCCATGCAAGCGTTTGCGAGAGACTCGATTTTTGGGCTATTTTTGGGTCAAAAAAAAGAGGGCATTTTTGGGGTGTTTTGCCCTGAAGTCGCTTCTGGCGCGTTGCGAGAGATCGTGCTCAGCGATCCCGTCACTGCGACTCTCGCGGCAGAGCTTATATTCGAAGAATATTTCGCTGTAGCAGTGGCACTTCTATCTCTTCCGGTGAAGAGAGACTCAGGGGATGCTCTTAGTGGTTTGAGGATGGCAGGAATTGCTGAACCACCCGTAAGAGTTCGTCAATCTCAAACGGCTTGTAAAGAATGGGGATGCCTTTCTCTTTCAAAGTCTCTTCCTGCTCCCGCACCACCTGTACCGCCGCCGTACAGATAATCACCGGAATGTCTTTGGTCGGTCGGTACAACCTCAGCTTCTGTAACAGCAGGAACCCGCTTTCTTTTCCCCCCAGCTTCATATCCATCAGTATCAGGTCAGGTTGCAGCTGCTCTACATCCGCGACTTGCTCATAGGCGCTCCTCGAAGTCGTCACCCGGTAGCCTTCCGCCTCCAGCAAGAGCTGGTATAGCTCCAATAAGGATGAGTCATCGTCGATGATAAGAATATGCGAAGCCATTGGCCGACAAACCTCCTTCTTACCAGTGTGACTTCCTGAGCAGTAAAATTGCCTATATCCCACCGCTAAAATATAGCACATCTGCATATTCCTGTCTATTGGCCCTTTCATCCACCTCTATACCTGGTCCAGAGTAGGTAATATTGCTGCGTATTTTACCTTGATCATCGAAACTCAGAAATTTATACTTGAGGTACTGTCGCTTTCAGTACAATCGCTGAAAGAAGCCAGCTGTTCCCTCTATCCACATCATCTATTACAAAGGGGAGTCGTATGTTACCGGGCAACCAGGCGGCTTATGCGCCGGCAGGGGCCAGCATGTAAAGGAGAACATGATGATGATTCCAGCTACAAGGTCGGCGCCGATTCGCTCTATTCAGGCGGCCTTTCTACTCTGTACCCTCATGGCTGTCCTTGCCGCGAGTCCATTGCTCGCTTTCGCTTCCCCCAAAGCTGGTGGCTCCCAGGTATGGTCGTTCCAGACGGGTAACACCGTCACTTCCTCGCCGGCCATAGCCAATGGCGTCGTCTACATCGGCTCCGACGACTCCAATGTCTATGCTCTCAACGCCGCGACCGGCAAGAAAATCTGGTCTTTCAAGACGGGCGACCAGGTTCTCTCCTCGCCGGCAGTAGACAGCCTGATCGCCATCGGTTCGAACGATGACTTTGTCTACGCGCTGAATCCATGACTGGCATAGATCGATCAAGAGTTTTTACAAATGATTCCGGCCATCCCACACAAGCCGATGAATCGGCGGTGTGTACGATAAATCGAGAAGACCGAGGTCTCACTGGAAAAACTTGAACAACACACAAGCCGATGAATCGGCCTCATCGCAGCTTCGCGACAAACAGCGCGCGGTTGAGATAGCAATGCAAACAGGTGGCGGAAAAACTCGCCTCGCGCAGCCAGCGCAGGTGCTCTTCTAGTGTCGCGGGATGGTCTTCCTTGTGTTCCAATTGCTTCAGGAATTCATCCCCGCTCTGGCCACTCTTTACCGCACTTCCCTTCTCCAGGTGATTCCAGGCAACTCGATAAAGGTCCGCGAAATGATCTGCATCCAGGGCGATGCGGTCCATGAGCAGAAAGATGCCGTCCTCAGCAAGCAGATCGGCCACAAAGCGAAAGATAGCCTATTTTTTGTGATGCAAAGCCTGCACGCTCATCACAATTTGATACTTCCTGAAAGGCAGAACAAGCGTCTCTGTCTCCGAAAAATCACGCGTCACCAGCACATACTGCTCTTTCTTTCATACTACGCTCATCGCCTTTCCTCTCATCTTCTTCACGCTAGTATACAACACAACGTAGTCATTGTAAGGGCGCTACCTTGTGAACTCTTGTGGTCGCCCTCCTCAGGGTACGATACCTTTCAAAAAGGGACAGCATTCATAGCAAGTGCAGCAGTTTTCTGTTATACTCCTCTTGAAAATGGCATCAGGCAATTACGTGTGAAATAGCGCGCGGGCATCGTCCTGAATAGGCACAAAAGACTATCGAAAAAGAGCGCATTCCGACGTATATTGATCAGGAGGGAACCATGAATAGAATAACCAATCCAGATTTCCTGGCGATAGGCATGGGCGGCACGAATATGATGGCCATGCTGTGGACTGTTGCAGCGGGCCGTCAGGCCGTTGGCGTCGAAATGCGCGGCGATCCCTTTCTCGGCGTGCATTGGAATATTCGTGAAGACTTTTATCACCAGCTGGGCCTGATCGACCAGTTGATGCTCGAACGCTATAGCGAGGAGCAACTGCCGCGCCGTGGTGACGGACGACTATTTCGCCTCGCGGAATGCTTCTATAGCCCGCATACGGTTGCCGGAGACATCGTTGCCGACGAAATCATTGACGGCTTCGACTCTGACCAGCATATCGTAGGCACCATTCATCACGTTGAATTCATCGACGACCGCTGGCGCGATGGCTTGCCCAACCGTGTCATTACCGTGCTGGACCCACCTGAGCCACCAGACCATCCTGACCCGCGCAAGATTCGTACCAGCATGGTCGAGGTGCTGGATGGCCCGTCCACTTTCCAGGCCGAAGCCGCCTCCATCCAGAAGTTGCTGCGCCGCTACCTCGAGAAGCTGGAAGAGATCGACCGCAAGACGAACAGCAAGCCCCGCGTCCAACTCTATACGCACCACCGCGTAATTCCAACCGAGGGCGAGGGGTTTATCCACCTTCCCGATGGTCGCCTGCAGGTTCGCATCGAAGCCCTGCAGGAATTCGATTTCAAGGGGCAATTCGTGCGCGTGCGCGTGCCGGGTAGCGAGCCGATTGACCTCGGCGTGCCCGAATTGTTCATGATCGCCGAAGGGTTCAGTAGTTCCGATGCGAGACGCCTGGGATTTGAGCAAAAGGATGTCAAGGTCGATCACGGTGACGGGCGCGGGCTGGTCGTCGCGCAGGCAGACTTCCTGGCCGGTCTGATTGAGGTACTTATCGGCGGACGCCTGCGACGGCGCATCTCCTCGGCCTTTGACGAAAACGGCAGAGAATACTGGGTGCGGCAGATCGCGGTGGGCCACGAGAATGACCCGGAGGTTGGTTGGGTGCTGGTCCAGGTGCCAGACTTCAAGACCTTCGATCCCATTGTGGCGGGTCTCGTACCCGTGGGAACCGATCCCGGCTCGCCCGAATACTTCGCCTCTTACCAGCACCTGATCTACGACTACTACATGCGGCAGGCCGAGGAAATCCTGGATATTCCCCGCAATCAACTGATGCAGGTGCAGATGATCTACGGCCCGACATTATTCAGCCTCGTTGAAAGGGTTGGAGACGACGCGCAGGTTGCCGCCAACGGTGTAGTCGCGGGCGATTCCTTCGGCAATGGCCACTTCCTGACCAGCGGCGGGGCGATGACGGGAATGATCGGCCACGGCTACCGCGTCCTCGAATACTGGCGGGCGCGCGATGCAGGCGCTTCACCCTCTATCGCTATTCGCAAGCTCGCGGACAGCATCAAGGAAGATACCCTTGCCTGGCTTCACGTGAGCGCGACGGAATATAGCCAGGCCGCCCCCATCAACTTTGGCGCCGAACGTATCGAACAGATCAATAGGGCCGGCGGTACCGACTCCGGCGCACGTGCCAATGCTATTGAGTCCGCTCGCCGCCAGCGCCACGCGCTTATTCCTCTCGATCCATCCAACTGGAGACGACTATTCGTTCGCAACGGCAGAGTCCTTTCGGCGCTGCCGGAACTTGAACCGGACCACCCATTGCAGCGTCCAGAACACGAAGCCACCCTGCTCGCGGTAATGAAATCATTTCCGGTCGCACCCAACCAGTCAGGCCCTGTGCCCGCTACGGAGCAAGAGTCAGAGACCGGCGCGGAGACCATACGCAGGCCAGAGTCCCACGTAGATCAAGAACAGGAAGTTGGTCAGGAGACGATCCGCAGACCCATGCCTGTCGCCAATCAACCCCTTGATGTTGGCGAGGAGACCATCGTCAGGCCCAAAATCAGAATCGGCCAGGTCGCGCCGGAGAGCGCAAAAACTTACGCCTTTCTGGATATCGAGCAGCATGGGCAGGCCCCGCGGCGCATCGCCATCAAAGAAGACGCTGTACTTATCGGGCGGGCCGACCCTAAGAGCGGTATCAAACCACAGATCGACCTCGCGCCATTCGATTCCTCAACCAAAGTCTCGCGCCAGCACGCCCGTATTCGGGTGGAGGGCAATTCTTTCTCTGTCGAAGACCTCAATAGCCGCAATAAGACGCGCCTTGGCGATACAATATTGGCTCCGATGCAGCCGGCATCACTACAGGACGGAGACGTGATTAGCTTCGGGCCGGTCAAAGCGACGTTCCACCTGCTTGGAACGAGTGCGTTGCCCGTGCCCTGGTCGCAATCGTAGGAAAGGAAATACCATTATGACGACTTCGCCCGCGAACCAGCCGGGGCCATTCCCTTTTCGCTTTTTTGAAGGCCAGTTTACAGAAAATCCTTACCCTATGCTTGCCAACATGCGGGCAATGGGAGCCATCGTGGAAATTCCTCTTCCCTATGGCGACGGTATGAAGGCCTGGATGGTGACGCGCATGGAGGAAGCAGTACAGGTACTTAAGGATAGGCGCTTCACGGTTGATCGCTCCGCGGTTTTCGGCGAACGCTATTCAAAAGGAACAGACCAGCAGTTCAATCGGGGGCCGGGCTTCTTAAACCATTCCATGATTATGGTCGATGAGCCGGACCATCGCCGCCTGCGAGGACTGGTTTCTAAAGCGTTCACCCCGAAGTACATTGCAGGCCTGCGACCCGACATCCAGCAGATCGCGGACGAGTTGCTCGATAAGGTTCAGGAGCAGGGCAGCATGGACCTGGTGAGTGATTTTGCCTATCCGCTGCCCATCAATGTCATTTCGGACATGCTCGGCGTCCCACGCGAAAACCGCGCGTACATCCGCGAATGGTCGCAGGCATTGGCCGGCGGCGGCAATTACAGCAGGGAGCAACGCCGCGATCTCATGTACGCATTCTCCGACTATGTCGCGCAGCTGGTGGCCGAAAAGAGGCGGCACCCGCAGGATGACCTGATCAGCCATCTTATCACGCAAGAAGACGAAGGTGACCACCTCAGCGAGTCTGAATTGCTTTCTATGGTCGGCCTGCTCATCTTTGCCGGGCACGAGACAACTTCTAACCTGATCGGCATCGGCACACTGATGCTGCTGGATCACCCCGACCAGTTAGAAAAGTTGAAAGCAGACCCCAGCCTGGTGCCGTCAGCGGTAGAAGAGCTGTTGCGCTATAATGGGCCGGTTGCTGCGCCCATGCCACGCTTTGCCCTGGAAGATATCGAGCTGGGCGGGCAGCACTTCCACAAAGGTGATCTTGTACTCATCATGCTCGCCTCAGCGGACCGCGACGAGACGTTCTTTACGGACCCCGAAGAGCTGGATATCGCCCGCAACCTGAATCGTCACATCGCCTTCGGACAGGGCATTCATATCTGCCTGGGTGCCCCCCTGGCTCGGCTCGAAGGAGACATCGCCTTTACCACGCTGCTGCGGCGCATGCCCAACCTGCGGCTCAATGTACCTCGTGATACTATCACCTGGCGCGGCGGTTTCAACCTGCGCGGGCTTGTCAGCTTGCCGGTAGCATTTTAAACAAGGTCAATACGTTGCTGCATGGCGCGCAAACGATGCTTGTGGAGCCGATAAATTGGGACATTCATAGGCCACTCTCAGTCCCGACGATGCCACGTGGGCCGATCAATCGGGACCTACGGTCGGGCATTCCCCGCGGCGAAGCCGCGTAGGGGCCGGGCAGTCCTGTCTGGGGGACAGGCATACCGTACACACCGCCGATTCATCGGCCTTCGTGGAGAGCGGCAATAATTTGTGAAAATCCACTATCAGCCCTCCTCGAGTACCGGCAGAAAAACAGAAAACGTCGCGCCCTCACCCTTGCGACTATAGACCTCTATTCTGCCCTGGTGTTGCTCCACGATCTCTTTTGAGATATGCAATCCAATTCCCAGGCCGGGATAGGTTCTTTCCGCCGGGTCGGTGACCTGGTAGAAACGTTCAAAGATTTTTTGCTGGTAGACCTGGTCGATGCCAATGCCAAAATCCTGCACGCGCACGACGGCATATTCAGCATCTCGTGCGACATGCACTACCACCCTGTTTGCCTGTGGAGAGTATTTAACGGCATTCGTCAGCAAATTGATCATCACCTGCCCAAGCCGGTCCCTGTCTCCAAAGACCTGCGCCCCAGCTTTTCCCTCGATAGCTATACGGTGGGTTGGAGTAGCCGCCTGCACATTTTCCACCGTTTCCGCGATAAACGTGTCCAGGTCGAAAGCCGCCAGTTGAAATTCCAGCTTGCCCAATTGTATGCGCGAGAGGTCCAGCAAATCGCTGACGAGCCTGGTCAGCTTATCAAGCTGTGCCTCCATGCGTGTGAGATAATGCAGCGCCTGGTCATCGCCTTGCTTGCGCAGGCGGCGCCGTAACACGTAGGCAAAACCCTTAAGGCTGGTGACCGGGGTCTTCAGTTCATGACTGGCCAGGCTAATGAACTCATCCTTGCGATGCTCCTCCAGCACGCGTTCGGTAATATCGTGCAAAATCGTGATCGCGAAAAGCGCGTTCCCCTGTTCATCATAGATCGGACTCGATTTGACGAGAGACCAGCGTTCAGGAGGTCCGTTCTCCTTCTCAGTATAGCCAATCGTTGCCTGCGCCTCGCGTTCGCCGCCCAGCACGCGCCTATGGGGCAGTTGAGCAAGAGGGAATCGTTGCCCCTGTTCGTCCGTGAGCCTGAATCTGTTGACGGGCTCCAGTGGCTGGGCCCGTCGCAGGTCCTGTACCGAGGCATAGCCGCTCATGCGCGCCGCCGCTTCATTCGCATAAATAATCTGGCTGTTTCTATCATAGACGATAATGCCATCGGCAACACCTTGCAGGATAACCTCCAATTGATCGCGCGCCTGCCGGACTTCCTGGTACAGCCGCGCATTATCCAGCGCGACTCCTGCCCGCCGGCCAACTTCTTCCGCCAGCGCCAGGTCACGCTCGTTATACCTCCTGCCCGATTCGGTAGAGACGAATGTAACCACACCGGTCGTCTTTCCGCGCGCAACCAGGGGTACCAGCATCACCGAATTGTAGCCAATCTGCCGCGCGATGGCAAGTTCCTCCTCGCTGCGGGCGCCGGCCACCAGCATCTCATCCGTAATCTGCGGATAGAGTTCGGATCGACCGGTACGTACGACGTTGGGAGTGCCGGCAGGGGCATCATAATCGATGGGAAATTTCTCGCGTAACGCCCTTGCCCATTGCACCTGCTCCGGGTCCTGGTGTTCGAGTACGACCAGTTCAAAATGCCCCTGGGCATCTAACAGATCTACCGCGAACCAATCGGCCAGCCGTGGCACAATCAGGCGCGCAATATTGGCCAGCGTCTCCGAATAATCCAGGCTCGAAGAAAGCACTTTGCTGACTTCGGTCAGAAAACGCTCTTGCTCCTCTGCCTCTTGCAGTTGCCTGGCCATGGTCTTCTGGCGCGTGATATCGCGAGCAATTTTTGCTCCGCCGATTACTCTTCCCTGCGCATCCCTGATAGGTGAAATACTGAGCGATACATCAATGAATCTACCATCTTTCGTGACGCGTACCGTTTCATAATGCTCGATGCGCAGGCCCTTGCGCAGCCTGGCAAGAATCTCGTCCTCTTCTTTGTGCCGGTCGGGAGGAATAATGAGCGTGATATGCCGTCCAACGGCCTCCTCAGCGCTATAGCCAAAGAGTTTTTCCGCCGCGCGATTCCAGCTGGTGATGATGCCATCGAGGGTTTTACTGACAATAGCATCATCCGAAGAGGTGACAATAGCGGCCAGTAGTTTTTGCGCCTCCTCTGCCCGTTTTCGCTCAGCAATCTCGTCAGAACTGGCCGGTGCGGTATCAAAATATGTCATGGCAGCTGAAGTTGTAGGCGGAAGCAGAGGCGGGGAATTATCAGGCAATCCCTCATACATAACCTGGTGAAGTGCATCCTGGCTCTCAAACTGGTCATCCGGCATCATGTATACCCCTTCTACATAAAGAGCTGGGACCTGTCCTCGTAAAACATATCTTTGACGTACTATACCATTATTGCCGTTCCCTAGCAATAGAAAGAGCGCGAGCAACAGCCGGATACCCTGGCTCCTGCTGGCGCGACCTTTCTACACATGCTCTAGCAGACAAACTGAAGCTACTATGATCCGAGAAGAGCAAAATCCATTCAGGTTATTTTGTTCTATTTTGTGCGAAGATGTGTTAAGATGTATTTGATAAGCAAACGTATATGATTTTCAACGACCAATTGGACTCCGGGCGGACAGGCCCCAGGCGCTGTCCCTACTGGGTGCTGGGTGTCAGGCATGCTTGCAACATATTTCAGGCGCTATAGAGCTTTTATCTTGATCGCGCTACCGGTTATCGGAATGCTCCTGATCGGGCTGGTGCGGGTGACGGATCCGCAGGCTCAGACGCTGGTCTATCTGAATTCGACGATTTTATCTCAACAGGCGCAGCAGGATATATCAGATGCTCGCCTGCTGCATGGGCAACTGGCCTCGTTGGGTTGGATAGTGGGATACGATTGCCAGCGCAGCCTGCAGGCATACATGAAGACCGCGGCTACCAATCCCGACGCTGCCCTGGTCGGCACGGGCTGGCTCGATCCCACGGATGGTCATTTGATCAACGGCCAGCGCAATAGCTGCATGCCGGGCAGCACCAGCATGGATAATGTCGTGCAGCTCATTCACAGCAAAGGCGGCATGGCCTATCTGACCATTACTATGGATACAGCTGATGCCGGTGCGTGGACATCGCAGCAGCAATCGGACTATATCGCCAGGGCCGCGCGCGATAATAGTTTGATCGAGCCGATCATCCGCGAAGTACAGCGCCTTAACTATGATGGTGTGATTATGGACCTGGAGGGCAGCGATGCGGCCTACCCCAACATCCAGCAGCTTTTCGCCACCTACAACCAGCACATATGGGCCTTGCTCAAGCCCCTGCACAAGCTCTACGGCATTGCGCTCATCCACAAAGTGAGCGATTCCGACGCCTATTATCACCTCAACGCGTTCGAGAACTGGTCGCTGCTGGGGCATTGCGCCGATTTCATGGTCATTATGGCGGTCGATCAATCCTACTTCACGCCTGGCCCCACAGTCAGCGTCCCCTGGTTGCAACAACTGCTGGCCTACCAACTGAAGACCATGCCGCAGATGGTGCCACATACGATCTGGGAGCTGCCGCTCTATGGCGCTTCGTGGCATCTATCGGGCGGCAAGTGGATATACGATGGGCCAGATTATGACGATGCCCGGGCGTTTGTGTCACAACTCGATCCCGCGGAAATTGATGCCGCTGCCAGCAATCTACACGATTCCACCAGCGCCCATGTTGTCTACACCGACACATCCGGGGTAGAACACGCGCTGTGGTATCCTACGGCCCAGAACCTCTACTACATCATTAC
Source organism: Ktedonobacteraceae bacterium (assembly GCA_035653615.1). Classification (NCBI taxonomy): domain Bacteria; kingdom Bacillati; phylum Chloroflexota; class Ktedonobacteria; order Ktedonobacterales; family Ktedonobacteraceae; species Ktedonobacteraceae bacterium. The sequence goes on from DASRBN010000004.1 coordinate 14,526, forward strand.
AAACTTCCAGCAGATATTGAAGAAGACTCCGCAATTCCAGAACAGGTATCTCCAGGTTGCTTTCTGGTACCGCGCGACCTGGGAGCCAACCGCCCTCTGGCCGATGCTCGCTAAAGTATTGCCTGCTGCTCCGTAAATCTTTCTTTGCGACACGGCAGTATAATAGGTGAACTGGTAATTTGCGGTGGCTAAAAAGGAGATTCACGTTTGAAAACATACATCCGGCGGAAACGCTGTTTCATATGGCCTACCATGCTGGCGCTGCTCATTGTCCTGACGAGCTGCGGCGGCTTCCCATCCTCGAATTCGTCCACTCCTCAACCAACGCTCGTAATTTCTCCCGTGCCATCGTCGGGTTCCACCACAACAGGCAGCGATTGGACGATGTATCATAATGACAACACGCGCACAGGTTATATCGCAAATGCGCCCGATCCCGGAAGCCTGGCGAAGAGATGGTCTACCAACCTGGATGGCGCTGTCTACGCCGAACCGCTGGTCGTCAATGGGCACGTGATCGTTGCCACCGAGGGCGATTCGCTGTACTCGCTCGACGCCAATACGGGGCGGGTGCTCTGGCATACAAATGTGGGCACGCCGGTTCCGCTCTCTGATCTTCCATGTGGGGATATCGACCCGCTGGGCATCACGGGCACGCCGGTCTACGACCCACAAACGCAACTGGTTTACGCGGTAGCCGAGGTTACCGGGTACTCGCATATCCTGGTAGGTGTCGATGTAAACACGGGCAAGGTACGAGTGCGCCAGCCGGTTGACGCTCCTGGCATGGATGCTCGCGCGCATCAGCAGCGCGCGGCGCTCGCGCTTGCCAATGGCATGGTCTACATCGCTTACGGCGGACTGGATGGCGATTGCAGCGACTATACCGGTCGCGTCGTTGCTTTACACACCAGCGGGCAGGGACCCTTGCTGGTCTACACGATTCCTACGTCACGCGAGGGCGGCATCTGGGCGCCACCAGGTCCGTCCGTCGATGCTAGCGGCAATATCTATGTCTCGGTAGGCAATGGCGCGTCCACCGGTGGAAACTGGGATCATAGCGACTCGGTGCTCAAACTCTCGCCTACCCTGCAATTAGAGGATGGCTTTGCTCCTCAACAATGGGCGCGGGACAATGCAGGTGATGCCGACCTCGGCTCAATGGGTCCCGTACTACTGCCGGGAGGGCTTATTTATGCCGACGGGAAATCGAGCAACGCCTACCTGTTGAACGCCAATCACCTTGGAGGGGTTGGCGGCCAGGTCGCGCAGGCCTCTGTCTGCACGGCATTTGGAGGAGCTGCTGTGCAAGGCTCAACCATCATAGTTCCATGCGTTGATGGAATCCGGCAGGTTATCATTGGGGCAGGAAATCAGATAACCGTTGGCTGGCACGCTTCGGGGCTGATACCCGGTTCGCCCATTATCGGCGGCCACACGGTCTATAGCATTAACTCTAACGGGACGCTCTACGCTCTCAACATGTCCGATGGCAGTATTGTGGCCTCGCTATCCGTAGGTCAGACATCGCGTTTCGCAACACCTACGCTGTTCGATGGGATGATCCTCGTTGGCACATTGTCAGGCGTAGTTGCGGTCAGAATCAATTCCTGACGGGAGTTGGAGGGCAATAACCCTTTTAGTGAAGGCACAAACCCTTATGGAACCATTGGTTATGGCGACTCGACAACCTTGGGGCTTCTATAACGTATTAATTATACACAGGCACGTTACTGTCAACGTAATCGCTGCAAGGAAGCGATGAAAGGAGATTATTCCGTTATGAGCAACGAGTTTACCTCGAGTGATAAAGAGCGAGAGAAGCGGGGTCCGCAGACATGGGAGGCCAGCTTTGGCCGCAGCCGTTTTCGCGCGCAGTGGAATCGGGAGCCGGGACGCGTGTGGTTCCATTTCCAGGGGCCATTTGTAGAGGAAAATGATCCTGATGGCATGGGCACCCCCTTTACGCCCGACTTCGGTATCGAATGGGAGCGTGGAAAAATACCCCACACTTATGGTGAATACGACGAGCGTCTCGACGATATTCGCGAGAAGGCCGAAAAGGCGGCGCGGCGCACGGCGGAGCGTGCCCGAGGTTATGCCGAGCGCGCCTCAAAGCACATGCGCGACAGGGACTGGGATGCTATAGAGCATGAGATGAGATCAGCCGTGGATAAGGCCATGGAAGAGCTTGAGAAGACGCTCAGAAGGCTGCGCCTCGAGTGGGAAAAACGCCAGGAGGAGGCGCAGGCCGCCGCCAAGAAAACCCGGGCGCAGCGCGTACCCGTTGAGTACGAAGTGAGCGAGGAACCATCCGCGGACGAAGGCGCCGGTACCATGAACACCCCCTCGTCAAGATTCACCAGCCAGGAACGCGATGAGATGCGGCGCAATATCCTCGCGGAGTTGGCAACTGGCAGCATCACTTTAGATGAAGCCGAGCGCCGCCTGCGCGACCTGGGCTAAAGCAGCATTGCTTTAAAGATCTGATAGACAGGTACCCATAGAGGCCGATACATCGGCGGTGTGTACGATACATCGGCCCCTACGGCTCCGCCGCGATGGAAGGCCGATCAATCGGCGGTGGGCGCGGTATGCCTGTCCCCCAGACAGGACCGCCCGGCCCCTACGGCTCCCGTGGCGATGGAATGCATATCCCACGGCGGAGCCGTAGGCCCCGATTGATCGCGGGCACCGCCGATGTATCGGCCCGCGTTCATTACTGGAACCGCTGGTAAAACTCATTATCGGCCCCTACGTCGTTTCCATAGGTACTTCACGCATCCAACTACCTGGGGTCACCACAATGCCGGCATGCTTGTTTCCGCTAACTATACTGCTCGGTCAACGTCAACTCGTCGCTCTGGCTATTATAATAGGACCCCACGGCCCACAGCGTACCGCTATGTGGTACCTTGGCCAGTCCGTATAGCATACTGATATTCGAGGGGTTCGGGCTGGAAACGACACTCCATGTTTTGCCATTCCAATGTTCTATCAGTGTACTGGTGTTCCCCTGACCATCGTAATCATCCCCCACAATCCAGGTGCTTTTCGTTGAGAGAGCGACAATACTGTACAGTTGACTGCCAACTCCAACCGCAGGCAGTGTGACCACGCTCCAGGAAGTGCCATTCCAGGCTTCGACCAGGGTCTGCGTATTAGTACCATCAAACGTATATCCGGCAGCTATCAGGTTGCTCGTGCCGGGCACGGAACTTAGACTGAGCAAAACATTGTTGTTGGAAGCCGGGCTTGGGCTACTGACGATGCTCCACTGCGTACCGTCCCAATGCTCAACCAGCGTATATCCGGGCGACTCAATGCCATTGTCGTATGAGCCAACCGCCCAGGCATCCGTGGCGGAAAAGGCGGTGATGCTGTTGAGGAAACTGTGCTGGGAGCCGCTGGGATAGGCCACAGGAACCTGGCTCCACTTCGTCCCATTCCAGTGTTCGATCAACGCGGCATTCGGCATTTGACTGCTTTGATAGTAATTGCCAACCGCCCAGGCATCAGTGGTTGAAAGAGCCGCAACTCCAGAGAAGACGGATGAGTTGACGACGGCGGTGGAGATAATCTTCCAGCGGGTCCCGTTCCACAACTCCGCCAACCCCTGCTGGCCATGCTTGCTGGTTGACCATGTACCTGCTGCCCACAATTGGTGTGTTCCAGGGATGGTGGCTATGGCGTTGAACTCGCTAAATGTGCTGGAAGGTGGAGTTGAAACGATGCTCCATGTACTGCCATTCCAGTGCTCGACGATCGGATTAAGCGGTGAGGGTAAGTACTGTACCTGCCCAACCGCCCACACATCGCTGGCCGAAAACGCGGCCACGCCGCTGAACAAATTGTACGTTGCCGAAGTGCTGGGGCTGGAAACGATCTGCCACGATTTGCTCTCATGTACCAATCTAGATGTAGAGGCAGCCTGTACAGTTCTGCCACCGGCAAGCAGAACCACGACCATCATCATGAGAAGAGTTGCGCCTGTTATGCGCAAGCGAGGGGTAATTTCCTGATGCATACATTTTTCCCTTTTGATTTGAAACGAACCTGGTAAGAACTTTTTCGGAGTTGATCAGAATAGAGGGACACTCAAAAATTGAGTAGCATACAGGACGGCGAAGAGAAACTTTTCTTCACTGAGGAGTTTACACCTTCCTGCATGTTCAGCATGTGATTTTCTTCACAAGTGGGCAGTGAAACAGGTCACAATTTGGATGAGTTGGAGCTTGATCTGGATTCAATGAATCACATACATTCCTCCCATTTCCCACTATTTAGGACCGATTCTTACCGCTTTTTGTGGTAGCATGTGAGTAAAGTAGCAGAAAGGAATAGACTCTATGGCTGAAAACAACTTCACACTTACGACGTTCTATACCAATTGGAAAGAGTACCAGGATCGTATTAAAAAGGCGATTGCCCCACTTACCACCGAGCAGCTTGAGCTGCGCGCCGCGCCTCACCTGCGCTCCATCGGCGAAAATGCCCTGCACATCATCGGCTGTCGTGCCGGCTGGTTCGCCGATTTTCTGGGCGAGGACGGTGGCGAAGAAATGAAGATGTATGCGGAGTGGAATGAGGCAGCATTAGCGCCGGATCCATCCATCCCCACCTCTGTCAAGCTGGCTCAAGGCCTTGATCGTACCTGGCAATTCATGGTGGACTGCCTGGCACGCTGGAGTCCTGAAGACATGCAGAAAACCTTCCCTGATGAATGGGATGGCAAACGGATTGACCTGTCGCGCGCCTGGGTCGTCTGGCACGTAATGGAGCATGATCTGCACCACGGCGGCGAACTCTCGCTCACCCTCGGCATGCACGGGATTCCGGCGGATTTTCCCGGCTAGAACCTGCCAAACTGCTGATTACTCATAAGTGTGCGAAAGATTCTTCGCTTCGCTCAGAATGACATGCCGGCATGTCATTCTGAGCGAAGCGAAGAATCTTTCGTTCGAGGGTGTGCAGCTATCCTGACTTCAGTCACCCAGCCTATTTAGGAATAATCACCGTTGTAAAAGGCGCACCAGGGCATCTCAAATGTGATGATCCGCCAGGTCCTCAAGATACGTGAGTAGGGCCGTATGGTCGAGATCACCGTGCCCGCGAAGCTCAAGCGAGGCAAACATTTGATCGACCAGCGCGGTCGTAGGCAGCGAGACACCGTAGCTACGTGCGGCTTCCAGCACGAACCCCAGGTCTTTGTGATGGAAGCGCACGCGGCCACCAGGCGTAAAATCGTGGGCAAGCATGTTCGCTCCACGCAGCTCGATGATGCGATTGGCGGCCAGACCTCCGCCCAATACTTGCAGAATCTTAGCCGGGTCAACACCAGCCTTCGATCCAAGTACCAGTGCCTCGCTCACGGCCTCAATCGTGAGAGCAACGACAATTTGATTGCAGGCTTTGACAATCTGGCCCGCGCCATTCTCTCCAACATGCACAATCGTCTTGCCCAGCGCTTGAAAGATGGGCAGGCAGCGTTGAAACGTCCCTTCGTCGCCTCCCACCATAATGGAAAGCGTACCGGCAATCGCCCCCTTATCGCCGCCGCTCACCGGAGCATCAAGCATTGCTATCCTGCGTTCAGCCAAACGTTCCGCGAAGGTTCCCGTCGCAACCGGCGAAATAGTACTCATATCAATGGCAATCAACCCCGCACGCGCTCCCTCAACCACGCCATCCTTGCCAAACAGAACCTCCTCAACTTCAGCAGTACCCGGCAGCATAGTGATGATCACATCGCAGGCCGCGGCGATATTCGCCGGTCGATTGCGTGCCGCGGCTCCGGCAGCCAAAAATTCATCCGTCACCTCCTGGTGGCGATTCTGTACGATCAGCGGAAAACCGGCCTTGAGCAGGTTATGCGCCATCGGCCTGCCCATGATACCCAGACCGATGAAACCAATCGTGTCCGGCATTGTGCGACTCCTTCCTATACACGGGTAATCGCCCCCTCCGAAGCCGATGTCACCAGGGCGGCATATTTGGCAAATACACCACTTTTATAATGCGGGGCAGGTTCCGTCCAGTTTGCCAGGCGGGCGGCAATCTCGGAGTCTGGAAGCTCTACATCGAGACGCCGCTTCTCAATATCTATGACGATGCTATCTCCTTCTCGCAACGCGGCCAGGGGGCCACCACGTGCCGCTTCGGGCGCAATATGACCGATCATTAAGCCCCGTGTTGCTCCGCTGAAGCGCCCGTCAGTCACCAGCGCCACCGTCTCACCAAGTCCCGCGCCGACAATGGCTCCCGTGACATCCAGCATCTCGCGCATCCCCGGCCCACCGCGCGGACCCTCGTAGCGAATGACCACCACATCGCCCGCCTGGATACGTCCCTGTGTGACCGCGCTCATCGCATCTTCCTCGCGGTCGAAAACGCGCGCCGGCCCGCGATGATACAGGCGCTCGTGGCCCGCGATCTTCACCACGCAGCCATCCGGGGCCAGATTCCCCTTGAGAATGACCAGCCCACCATTGGGCTTGAGGGGATTGGAGAGCGGGCGCACAACATCCTGGCCGGGCGTCTCAACCGCTCTGCTTGCCTCCTCGGCTAAGGTTCGACCGCTCGGAGTCATCTGCTTCTCATCAACCAGACCGGCCTCAACGAGCCGCTGGACAAGTAATGGCACACCTCCGGCGCGATCCAGGTCCACGGCCATGTAGCGTCCGCCCGGCTTTAGATCGGCCAGCATGGGAGTGCGCCTGCTAATAATATCAAAATCATCGATGGTCAGCGGTATTCCGGCTTCACGCGCCATCGCCAGCAGGTGGAGTACGGCATTGGTAGAGCCACCAGAAGCGGCCACTCCCGCAATCGCGTTCTCAAAAGCCGCGCGTGTCAGAATATCGCCCGGTGTCACACCGCGTCGCAACAGGTCCATAATCAACCGCCCGCAGTTGCGCGCCACCTCGTCTTTGCGCGGATCGACCGCCGGAACGCTCGCCGTACCCATGGGAGACAGGCCGATAAACTCCATCACCATCGCCATGGTATTGGCCGTAAATTGCCCGCCGCACGCGCCCGCTCCCGGACATGCCACGTTCTCCAAAGCTCGCAGGTCGGCATCGCTCATCTTGCCCGCCGCATTGGCTCCGATGGCTTCATACACATCGCCCACCGTCACATCGCGCCCCTGAAAACGCCCGGGTGCAATGGAGCCGCCATACAGCAGGATGCCGGGTACATTCAAGCGGATCAGCGCCATGGCAGCCGCGGGTATGGTCTTATCGCATCCAACCAGGGCAACGATAGCATCGAACATGTGGCCGCGCCCGACCAGTTCAATAGAATCGGCGATCACCTCGCGGCTCACCAGCGAGGCCTTCATGCCCTCCGTACCCATCGTCACACCATCGCTGATCGCGATAGTATTGAACTCCATCGGCGTCCCACCGGCCTCTCGAATGCCCTCTTTCACGCGAGCCGCCAGTCGCCGCAAATGATAGTTGCAGGGCATGGTTTCAATCCAGCTATTGGCTATACCGATGATCGGACGCGCCAGGTCGTCATCGCTGAAGCCGATAGCCTTGACCATGGCACGCGCACCCGCGCGATTGCGTCCTTCAAATAGAATACGGCTATGCTCTCGTGGATCGGTTGTCATGGTGTTCTCCTGGTAGTGAAGTTCTGCTTTTCGTTCAAGCAAATTAACTATTTTCTGGACGGAGCAAGTGTTATCAGTATATGATATTTTCGGAACCAATCCGTAGGGGCCGATTCATCGTACACATCGCCGATTCATCGGCCCGCGCAGGGATTTATCGTTGTCGGGTTATTTTCTCAAAATCCATTATCGGCCTATGCCAAAGGAAGGAATCATATGAGCGGTTTAGTATTCGCCTGTATAGCCCCGCACGGCAGCATGATCGTCCCACTACTCAACGAAGAGGGCGCGCAAAAAGCCCTGGCGACCCGCGCCGCCATGGAAGAATTGGGCAGGCGTATGGCCGCGGCCCAGCCGGAAACCATCGTACTGATCACCCCACATGGCCACCGAGTCGACCACGCCTTCTCGCTACTCAACAACGAACGTGTTCGAGGAGAACTGAGCGACGAAGAGGGCAGCGGAGGAGGCTTCATCCTCTCATTCGAGGTGGACAAAGAGCTGAACGCCGCCATTGTCGAAGCCGCTCAATCCCTGCAAGTCCCCGTGACGCGCATAGGCTACGCTGTACCCGACGATCCCGACTTCTACCAACCGCTCGACTGGGGAGCCAGCGTCCCACTCTACTTCATGGGCGGCATGTACCATCCTCGGCCCAAAGTAGTCATCGCCTGTCCCGACCGCGGGAATATGCCTTGGACATTATTTCCAACCTTTGGTAAGGCCATTCGCCATGCAGCCGAATCCCTTGGACGCAACATCGCCCTGATCGCCAGCGCCGATATGGGACACGCCCACGACGAAAACGGCCCTTATGGCTTCGATACGGCCTCAGCAGAGTACGACGCCGCGGTGATAGAAGCCGTCAAAGCTCAAGACCCGGGTCGATTGTTGACTTTCGATTCAAACTGGCTGGAACGCGCCTCAACCGATTCTTACGGGCAGATACTCAATTTGCATGGTGCTATCGAGGATACGAATTTCCGTGGTGAGTTGCTGTCGTATGAGGTGCCGACTTATTTTGGGATGATGTGCGTGGGGTATGAGGGGAGGGGTTAAGAAGGATTAGGCTACCATATCTTTTAGAATTTTAGGTTATTGCTGCATGCCTTTACCATGCCCGATCATTTCTTGTTGTCTTTTCTGTAGCCATTTCATCAAGAGTTAGCTTGAATCGGGATATAAACTTTCTGTCCAGTGTATCGGCAAACCTCATAATACAGACTTTTCGTAAGGCATCTCCCATTTCCCTGATCTTCTAAAGGGACCTTTTTAAATCTGCCAATAATGGCGGTAAGCAGCGATAATCGTGTTGCCAATAAAAATGGGATCTCCAAAGGCCGGATTGATGTCACATTTTAGATAAGTCCCATTACTATAAAACACGTCCAGCCAGTAGTAATTTCTAGTTGTTATTATCCCGTCACTAACCTGGACCGTAGTCTGGTTTGCAAGACTTATACTATTAATTTTCGAAAAGTTAAATGAGTAATACTTCCTATAATCTTCTGGTTGGAATTGGACAATACCATCGGGCAATATAACTAAAAGAGGCTGCTTAGAAGAGGCTGGTTCTCTTCGAAATAAGTATCTAAATATTAACAATGAAGCTCCTCCAAAGCAAAGGATAATGATAATGGACACAAAAATTGAAGATATATCTAAATGATTATTTAGTAATGCTAAAGGAATGATAACAGCTACTCCAATGAAGGCTATAGCAATCAAAATCCATACAAACCCATCTATGTCAGTATAATTACCTGGAAAAACATTCCATTCGGATGGATAGTTACCATCTTTTACTAGTTCTATCACTTCTTTCGCATTCATCATTTTTTCCTCCTTTTAGTAATCTGTCTATCATCATTTGACGATTGACATGTAGTGGCACCCCTTGCGGATGCCAGGTTCCTGTCCCACTAGCCAAAACAGGCCATCAAACGTGTAGTAATTAGTGCATGTAACAGCAAGCAGACACGATACACTCTATCTTGCGTATAATAACAGGGACAAGAAAACACAAACCCAGGACTTCCTGGGCAGCTACTCGACAAAACCGGAGTGAAAGGAAAAACACTATGGAACTTGGACTCGTTGGACTTGGGCGCATGGGCGCTAATATGGCCAAACGACTGCTGCGCAATGGCCATACGGTCGTTGGCTACGCGCGTCACGAAAGTACAGTGCAGGGGCGCTTGCAAGATGGCTCTATTTCGAAAGGAGCTAGCTCGCTGGAAGACCTCGTTCATCAACTCGCGCAGCCGCGCGCTATCTGGTTGATGGTTCCTGCCGCCTCGGTAGACGACACGTTGAATACGCTTATCCCACTGCTGGCAAAGGACGATGTGGTGATCGATGGCGGCAACTCCTACTATCATGATGACATTCGCCACGCGAAGATGCTTGAGCCGCATGGCATCCATTATCTTGACGTCGGTACCAGCGGCGGCGTCTGGGGACTCGAGCGCGGCTATTGCCAGATGATCGGTGGCGAGGAAGAGATCGTCAAACGCCTCGACCCGATTTTCTCCGCCCTGGCACCTGGAGTTGACGCGGCGGTTCGCACTCCTGGGCGCGAAGAAATCGGCGGCACAGCTGAAAAAGGGTATTATCATTGCGGCCCGCATGGAGCTGGTCATTTCGTCAAGATGGTTCATAACGGCATCGAGTACGGCGTCATGGCAGCCTATGCCGAGGGTCTGAACATCCTCAAACACGCTAATATCGGCAAGCAGCAGCAGACCGTCGATGCCGAAACCGCCCCGCTAAGCAGCCCTGAATATTACCAGTACGATTTCAACCTCGCCGATATCGCGGAACTGTGGCGGCGTGGCAGTGTCATCGGCTCGTGGCTGCTCGATCTGACCGCCAGCGCGCTGCTCAAGAGTCCCAATCTCGAGGATTTCCAGGGCCGCGTCTCCGATTCGGGCGAGGGGCGTTGGACGATTGCCGCCGCCATCGACGAGGCCGTTCCCGCATTCGTGCTGACTGCTGCCCTTTACGAACGCTTCAGCTCGCGCGGCCAGGCCGATTTTGCCAACAAGATCATGTCCGCCATGCGTTTTGAATTCGGCGGCCATCATGAAAAGGAAGCCACGGATGAGACACATCATACGCAAACGAATACCACTTCGAGCGGTACTGAATAAGGAATGAGCTTATGTCTACAACTGTAACACCGCTGACGCAGCGGCCAGCCTGGAAAGCCCTCGAAGACCATTATGCTCAGGTAAAGGACCTGCACCTGCGCAAGCTCTTCGCCGATGATCCCCAGCGTGGTGAGCGTTTCGCAGCCGAGGGCGTGGGCATCTACCTGGACTATTCCAAGAACCGCATTACCGGCGAGACCATCCAGTTGCTCTTGCAGCTGGCCGAGTCTTCGAACCTGCGCCAGCGCATCGACGCCATGTTCAGCGGCCAGAAGATCAATATCACCGAGCAGCGTGCCGTACTGCACGTTGCCCTGCGCGCTCCAGGGGATGAAACGATCATGGTGGATGGCGAGAACGTGGTGCCGGAAGTCCACAAAGTCCTCGACAAGATGACGGATTTCTCCAACCGCGTGCGCAGCGGCGAGTGGAAAGGCTATACCGGCAAGCGCATTCGCAACGTCGTCAATATTGGCATCGGCGGCTCCGACCTTGGCCCGCATATGGCCTACGAGGCGCTGAAGCATTACAGCGACCGCGATATGACCTTCCGTTTCGTCTCCAACGTCGATGGCAGCGAGTTTGTGGAACTGACGCGCGACCTCGACCCGGCAGAAACGCTCTTCATCGTCTCCTCTAAAACGTTCACCACGCTGGAGACGCTGACCAACGCCAACTCGGCTCGCGAATGGCTGGTGCGCGCTTTGGGTAGCGAGCAGGCGGTGGCAAAGCACTTCGTGGCCGTCTCAACGAATACCAAAGAGGTGGAGAAGTTCGGCATCGACACGCAGAACATGTTCGAGTTCTGGGACTGGGTCGGCGGCCGTTACTCCTACGACTCAGCCATCGGCCTCTCGCTGATGATCGCCATCGGGCCGGAGCAGTTCCGCGAAATGCTGGCCGGTTTCCATGCCATGGACGAGCATTTCCGCACCACGCCTTTTGAGCGCAACTTGCCCGTGCTGCTGGGGCTGATCGGCATCTGGTACAACAACTTTTTCGGCGCGCAGACGGTGGCAATCCTGCCCTACGATTACTATCTAGGGCAATTGCCAGCTTACTTCCAGCAGCTTGACATGGAGAGCGATGGCAAGCATGTCGATTTGCAGGGCAGGACGGTGAATTACCAGACCGGACCGATTATCTGGGGGCAGCCTGGTACCAATGGCCAGCACGCTTTCTACCAGCTGATTCATCAAGGCACAAAGCTGATTCCCTGCGACTTTATCGGCTTCTGCCAGACATTGAACCCGCTCGGGCGGCATCATGACCTGCTGATGGCCAACTTCTTCGCCCAGACCGAGGCGCTGGCCTTCGGCAAAACGGCGGAAGAGGTCGCGAAAGATGGCGTGCCATCCTTCCAGGTTCCGCATCGCACCTTCGAGGGCAATCGTCCGACGAACACTATCCTGGTCGAACGATTAACGCCTGAAACATTGGGCAAGATCATCGCTCTCTACGAACACAAAGTCTTCGTCCAGGGCACGGTCTGGGATATCAACTCGTTCGATCAATGGGGCGTCGAACTGGGCAAAGTGCTGGCGAACCGCATCATCCCCGAGCTTGAGAGCAAAGAGGAGCCAAAGCTGACGCACGATAGCTCGACGAATACGCTGATCCAGCGATATAGGAAGTTGAGGGGTCAGGCATCCTGAGCTTGAGCTTGTGGGAATTCGGGGCGTCCCTCACGGATTACTCGAGTAGAGTTTTTACATCTCCACATGGGCCTGTCATTCTGAGCGCAGCGAAGAATCTCTGGTGGCACACAGATTCTTCGCTGCGCTCAGAATGACAGGCCCCGGAGTCCTATACATGCCCACCATTAGCACGTGCTGGTTTATCACGCTCGGCCAGGTATCGCTCGAACTCTCCTGGGGTACGTACACCATACTGGAGAACGGCCTCGTAAATATCGGTGCTGTAGACGCTGTTGCGGTAGGTGGGAAGCTGAACCCAGGTGTCTTTGATCCAGAGGATGGCGAGACGTGTTTCGGCAGCCAACTGCTTTGCCAGAGCATCGTGAAGTGGCTCTGGATGCATGCCTTCTCCCAGCCAGAACGAAATATCGATCTTCCATTCAGCCTGTCCGTGAAAATCGTAGTAGATCATGAAAAAATAGCGTGCATCTATTTCGTCCGGTTTAAAATTTCCACTTTCGTTGAAGTAGCGTACCTGCTTAACTCCTGCATGGGTAAACAGCGGTCGCATGGCATCGTAAGCGCGTTCAATGCTCAAACCTGGGCTGGAGACGGCCAGGTCGATATCGCGCCAGACCATCAGTCCTAACGCGGAACTCCCGATTTGCCTGACGCTGCCTACGGTCGATAGTAGTCTATACAGGTCCAGTGCTGCCAGGACAGCCTGGGCCTCAGTTTGAAGCTTTTCCTGGCGTTCGAGAAGTTCAGCAGCGCGGGTGGGGTGAAGTATTTCAGAGTTGGTCATAATGCATATCTTCACTCATTTAGCCTGCTCCACCATCAACTGCACAGGCCACGCATCCGTCGCTTCCCACGCTCCATCCACCTGAACGAGCAAACCAGCAAGCCCATGCTCACTCAGAAAGGCTTTCCCTTCTTGCGAACCCAGGATGAAAGCCACTTTCGCGGCGATCTCGACCTGCTCGCAGCGGTCGGCGACCACCGTCACGGACCACAAATCGGTCTGCGCCGGTTCGCCCGTGCGCGGGTCGAGCAGGTGGTGGCGCTGCTGCTTTCCTTGCTGCCAGTGGCGGCGCGCGATGCCGGAGGTGGCCATGGCCCCGCGACGCAGCGGCATAGACCAGAATGTACCTTTCCCAGGCACCGTGATTGACCACTGCTCTTCTCCGGGCGGCAATCCTATCACAGCCAGGTCGCCACCCGCGTTGACAAGGGCAGTATTAATACCTTTCTCCTGTAAACGTTCCAGGGCGGCATCCACAGCCATGCCCTTGGCAATGCCCCCAAAGTCCAGGCCGACACCGGCAGGCAACTTTACGATGCGCTTCTCGCTGTCCAGGTAGATGCCGCGCCACCCGCCACCCGGCTCGGTGCGGATTGTTGTGCCGGGCAGCGACGCAGGCAAGGCATCGAAAGTACGGTCGTATCCCAGCCCAACAATCTGACCTAACAGGGTCGGGTCATAGACGCCGTTCGTTGCCTGGGCCGCGGCGATAGCTCTGGATAGCACCGTATAAAGCAGATCGCTTACCGCGACATATTCGCCCGCATGCGCATTCAAGCGCGAAAGTTCGCTTTCCGGTAAGAAACGGCTCAGGGCCTGCTCCCATTCGCTGAATAGCGAACGTACAACACTGACACCCACTTTAAGACGGTTTTCGGGCAGCAGAAGGGAAATCGTCGTACCCATGGCCCAGAATTCCTCGCGTCCCATACCCTCTGGCGTGCGAAATGCGGGAAATGCCGGGCCTGGATGCCTGTCCTGGTGAGTAGCTTTTTCGTCCATGATATATTTCCCTTCTTACTGTTTTTAGAGAAAGTGGATAGGAACAGCGTACCACATTTTCTCCCTGTTCCTATTCTTTCAGAGAACGTATTATTTCTATTGTTCATACACATCCACATCTATGGAAATGATTGAGCAGGCCAACTTAGTACAGCTTGCTTGCCATATGCGCTTTCTTCCCGCTCAATCAGCTATGCATATGGTATTCCGGCAATATCAGAGAACTGGCAGGATTCTGTAAAAAGATTGTAAATAGGCCACTCAGCATAAAGGCTTTGACATTCTCGCAGCGACGGGATTATACTTATCACGAAAGAAGGGTTTATCCTGGCAGTTAGAAGCGGGAGCATAGACGCAAGAGGAGTTGTTTCCGGCAATGTCTCAAGCAGACCAGTCCCCGGCTGAAAATAGCGATCCATTCCTGCTGGCGACCAAACTTGCTATTCCGCCTGTTCGTTCCGGCATGATCGAGCGACAACGGCTGGTTGATACGCTACAGGCGGCTCTGCGCGGTCCTCTCACGCTGCTGACAGCTGCCGCGGGTTTTGGCAAGACGACCCTGCTCTCCACAGCACTCCAGCATTACCGTTTGCCGGCGGCCTGGCTTTCTCTTGACGAGAGCGATAATGATCTTACTCGTTTCTGGTCTTACGTTTTTGCGGCATTGGAAGGCATTCAGCCGGGTGTGAGTAAAGCCGCCCGGTCCACTAAGGCAGGTGCCTATCGAAACCGTGCTGACCGCGCTCATTAACTCTCTGATGCAGTTTGAGCAGGATATCGTTCTGGTTCTGGATGATTATCATAGTATTACCTCGCAATCGATCCATAGTTCGCTGACCTTCTTCCTGGAACACCTGCCGCCCTGCCTGCATGTTATCATTGCCACTCGCGTTGACCCGTTATTGCCCCTGGCACGCTGGCGCGCTCGCGGCCGGCTAACTGAAATTCGCTCGGCTGACCTGCGATTCACTACTGAAGAAACCGCAGCATTTTTTCAACAGGCTGTTGGTCTTCCTCTCTCAATAGAAGAGATCGATGCACTGGATAAGCGAGCGGAAGGCTGGATTGCCGGGCTGCAACTGGCCGCGCTCTCAATGCATGGCCGCAAAGATATCTCCGACTTTATCAAGGTCTTTACCGGCAGCCATCGCTACATCGTCGATTACCTGATCCAGGAAGTATTCGACCGCCAGCCAGCCAACATACAAACTTTTCTGCTGCGTACCTCGATCCTTGAGCGCATGTGCGGCTCGCTCTGCGAAGCCATCTCAGGGCAACCAGGTGGGCAAGCCATGCTTGAGCACCTGGAACAGGTAAATCTATTCTTACAACCGCTTGATGACGAGCGGCGCTGGTATCGTTATCATCACCTGTTCGCCGAGTTGCTACGCCACCGCCTGCAACGCGAACAGCCCGAACTGGCGCCCACGCTCCATCGCCAGGCCAGCGCGTGGTTTGAACAACATGACCTGCTGCCTGAGGCCATCCGGCACTCGCTGGCAGCGGCAGATTTTCAATCGGCAGCCAGGCTCATCGAACAGGTCGGCATTACACTGACAAAACGAGGAGAACTCATCACACTCTCTTCCTGGCTCGATAAGCTTCCTGCTGAAGAGATGCAAGCCCGCCCTGGTCTGACCGTTTTGCGGGCCTGGCTGCTCTTTCTCACCGGCCAGTATGCCGCCGCCGAACAGCAACTTCAGGAAATAGAGCAGCGCTATAGCATCCATGCCGCCATGCAAACCTTTGAAGGTCTCGCATCTCCACCGCAAGGAATGCAGCATGTCTACCACCTGATAGGCGAGATAGCTGCTATACGCGCATCGATAGTCATTATGCAGGGAGATGGAGAGCGCACTATTGAGCTGGCGCAGCAGGCGCTTCGCTACCTGGCCGAGGATGATATTTCCAGGGGATTGGTGATGTGGTACCTGGGATTGGCTTACTGGATAGCCGGAAATCTGGAAGCGGCGGTTCAGGCGATGGTAGATGCTTGCGCCTACAGCATGGCTCATGGCAACCTGTATATGGCGTTCATGACAACGCACGAACTGGCCTCGTTTCAGGCGGCGCAGGGATATCTCCACCAGGCAGAACACACATACCGGCAGGCGCTCCAGCTTGTGAACGAGCAGGACTCCTCAACGGTTGTTCTCGGCCCGATTCATGTCGGTATTGGAAGTTTACAATACGAGTGGAATAACCTGGAAGCGGCAGAACGCTTTTTACAGACCGGCATCCAACAATGCCTGTATATGGAAAATAGCAGGACTGCGCTGGATGGGTACATCGTCCTGACCAGAATCAGGCATGCCCGGGGGGATCAGGAGGGCGTACAAATGCTATGCGAGAAGATGAGCAGCCTGGCAAGCCATCCTAATGTTCCACCAACTCAGGCACGCTTTCAAACCGCATTTCTGGCGCGAATAGCTCTTGAGCAGGGCAATGCAGCGGAGGCATCGCGATGGGCGCAGCAATGCGGGCTGCGCGCAAGCGACGAAATACATCCCTTGCGCTTTAACGAATACCTGATCCTGGCGCGCATACTGATCGCGCAGGGGAATTTCGATGATGCAAGTACCTGCTTGCGGCAACTCTTTCACCTGGCGCAAGCGAGGAAGCGCATCAAAAATAGCATCGAGGTTCTCATCCTTCAGGCGCTGGCCCATCAAGCTCAGGGAGACATAGAAACGGCCACGGGTACGCTCGAACATGCGCTGCTGCTTGCCGAAACGGAGGGCTATATCCGGCTCTTCGTCGATGAAGGCCCGGTTCTGGCAAACCTGCTTATCATAATCTCTACAAAGCTACAAAAGCAGGCCGATACTTCCTCAGCAGTGCCAGAACTACTGACCTATATTGAAAAGTTACTCGTGGCTTTTGGGGACCAGAACTTCCCCCTCACTGCCGCTTCGCCCCGGCCCTCACCTGCGATTCCAACCGGCACGCGGCCATCTCTGGCCGAACCACTGAGCGAACGCGAACTCGAAGTGCTGCGGCTAATTTCCGAAGGCTGTTCCAATCGTGAAATCGCGGATCGTCTTGTTCTTGCCGTCAGCACGGTGAAATGGTACGTGAATATCATCTACGGCAAGTTGCAGGTCGAGAGCCGCACAAAGGCGGTGGCGCGAGCCAGGGAATTGAAGTTGATATAAAAAGGCGGGGCTTTATCACAGAGCGACTCTTGCATACCCTGGAAATCCCACCCCTTTTCCCACCCTTTGATGGGTGCCCACCCAACCAGGTGCCGTTTATACTTTTCCCAACAAGACAAAATGAGTCTGCTCATAAGAAAGGAAGTAAAAATCATGACACAGGCACCTCTCACTTCAACACCATCGGCTACGGAACTCAAACCGCCTTCGCTGCGCACAATGGTTGTTGGGCTTTTACCCAGCATCCTTGTGAATGGCGTACTTGTCATCGTCATTTACCAGCTTATCAAGCACTTTACCTCGCTATCGGACGTAGAGGCGCTATTCATTTCGGCCATACCTGCGATGATTGACACTATCGCCAGCCTGCTGCGTCAGCGGCGGGTAGATGTACTGGGAGCGTTCGCTCTCATCACGATTGCCGTCTCTATCGTCCTCACCTTTGCCAGCGGCGACGCTCGACTGTTTCAGATACGCGAATCGTTCCTGACGGTCCTTTTTGGCATCATCTGCCTGGTCTCGCTGCTCTTTCCCAAACCGCTGTGGTTTTATATTATCCGTTACTTCACCACCGGCAACAACCCACGGCAGGAAGCCACGTTCAACGCAGCCTGGCAATATCCGGCCTTTCGCGCCTACATTCGCAACGTCACGATTGTCTGGGGAGTTACCTATGCCATTGAGTTCATCGTGCGCCTGGTGCTCGTCTACTCTCTACCGCTGTCACAATTCCTGGTCATCTCGCCCATCATCTTCTATGGCATCACCATCGCGGTAATCGCCTGGACGGTTCGAGCCGGAAGTCGCCTGCGCAAGCGCAGCCAGGCAAGGCTTCTCCAGGCATCCAGAGAAGCCGGCAACCTCGGCCCTAATGGATTTTGACAACCGGATGGGGAGATTTCCTCGTCCTGTAGGGACAGCAGCTGGCCCCTGTCCCCGTAGGGGCCGATTGATCGCGCCCACCGCCGATTCATCGGCCTCCGCCTGTTGCCAGACTATGCTGTGAAAATTCATAAGACAAGAAAGAAAGAGTAGATCAATGAGCAATCCTTTTTCCTCTGGTTACACATCGTTGCAAGAAGAGATTCAAGTAGAGAAGCTGCCCGTCGAAGGATGCATTCCCGCGTGGCTTTCCGGTTCATTGTTGCGCAATGGCCCCGCGAAGTTCGAGGTCGGCTCCGAAGAGGTCTGGCACTGGTTCGATGGATTAGCTATGCTGCACCGCTTCTCATTTCAGAACGGTAACGTGTCATACGCGAACAAATTTGTGCGCAGCCAGGCTTATGCGACCGCGATGCAGGAGAAGCGCCTGACATACGCCATGTTTGCTGCCGACCCCTGCAAGGCGCTGTTCCGGCACGCCATGACCGAGATGATCAACCCCAATGTGAGCATTCAGCAGGTAGCAGGAGAATTTCTTGCGATGACGGAAGCTCCATTGCCGATTGCCTTTGATCCCCATACGCTCGAGACGCTGGGCATTATTCATTATAACGACCAGGTCAGTGGTCATTATGGATCGGCTCATCCACATTACGACCGCGCCGGAAAGATGACCATCAGTTACCTGACCGAATTCGGCATGCAGAGTATGGTGAAGGTCTTCAGCATCGCGGATGGAGATGGGCGCAACCGCAAGCTGATTGGCGCTTATCCCACCCTGGAACCGTCGTATATCCATTCCTTCAGCATCACCGAGCATTACATTGTGCTGGCCGAATATCCATTCCGCGTCATGCCCCTCGAAATGCTCAGCGGGCAAAAGGCCTTCATCCAGTACTTCACCTGGCGACCTCAAGAACCCGCGCTGTTTATCGTCATGAGCAGGCAGGATGGCAGCATTGTTGGCAGGTACGAGAGCGAAGCCTTCTTCTCATTCCACCATATCAATGCCTTCGAGCGCGCCGGAGAAATCGTACTTGACCTTTCAGCATACCCCGATGCCGCGATTATTGAGGAGACCAACCTGTCCAATCTGAGGGATGGGACGGGGGCAGAAAAACGGAGCGCGCGCAGCGAGTTCCGGCGGTATCGCCTGCCGCTGAGCGTCTCATCGGCCATTGCCACGTATGAGCGCATAAGCGGGCAGGAGATTGAAATGCCAACCATCAACTATACCCATTCCAACAGCCACGATTACAGTGCTGCCTACGGCGTCAGTACGGCCAGGGAAGCGCCACTAACCCTGGCCCACCAGCTCGTGCGCGTTGACATACCCACAAACGCTACAAAAACCTGGGCGCAGGATGGATGCTATCCTGGAGAACCCGTCTTTGCTCAAGCTCCTCAAGCCCGTGGAGAAGATGATGGCGTTGTTCTCTCAGTCGTCTTGAATGCCTACAAGGGCAATTCATTCCTGCTGGTGCTGGACGCGCATACATTCGAGGAACTTGGGCGAGCTGAAGTGCCGCATCACATCCCGCTCGGCCTTCATGGGCAATATTTCCCAGGCCTTGTGATTTGATCTCCCCTTCGAATAGACGATATAATGCCGTAGCATCACCATTTTCTGTACCTGTATATTTGACCACCTTCGGTTCTTACCGGAAAGAAGGCTATTCAGGAGATTTGCATGACCACGACCAGCGGCTATTCGCCCATCAATTGGAATGTCGTAGAAGATGAAGTCATCACCCACCTGCGCAACATCCTGCGGCTTGATACACGCAATCCGCCCGGAAATGAGATACGGGCCGCCGAATATATTCGCGATGTGCTGCAAGCGGATGGTATCAGCAGCGAGATTGTTGGACCATCGCCTGACCGCGGCAGCATCGTTGCGCGCTTGAAAGGCAATGGCTCGGCCCCGCCGCTGCTGTTAATGTCGCATACCGATGTAGTAGCGGTCGAGCCTGAGAAGTGGACGCATGATCCTTTCGCGGCGGATATTGCCGATGATTTCATCTATGGACGCGGCGCTCTGGATATGAAGGGCATGGTCACTATGGAATTGATGACCATGCTGCTGCTCAAACGCGCGGGAGTGCCGCTCAAACGCGATGTGATCTACATGGCGGCGGCGGATGAAGAGGTGGGTGGGCACATGGGTGCGGGCTGGGTCGTGCATAACCGGCCAGAGTTGATCCAGGCCGAATACGCGCTCAACGAAGGCGGCGGCAGCGGCTTTGAAGTCAATGGGAAGCGTTATTATACCGTCGAGGCCGCGGAGAAGGGAACGGCCCGTTTCCGCCTGCGGACGACCGGCAAACCCGGACACGGCTCTGTGCCGCATGATAACAATGCTATCGTTAAACTGGCGGCATTACTGAGCAAGCTGGATGGCACACAGCCCCCGGTACATTTTACGGAAACCTTCCGCGCGTACATCACCGGTATTGCCAGTGCGCAACCACCAGAGGTCGCGGGCCTGTTTATGGCCGTGCTGGAAGATGAGAAAAACGCCGATGCCGCCATCGAGGCCTTGCCACTCGAAGATATGCTTAAGTGGCAAATGCGCGCCATGATCCGCAACACCATCGCGCCCACCATGCTTACGGCAGGCTCGCAAATCAACGTCATCCCATCCGAAGCGGAAGCACGGCTGGATGGTCGTACCCTGCCCGGTTGGACGGCGGAGACGTATCTTGAGGAACTGCGGAGTATCTTTGGGCAAGACATCGATGTGAGCTTTATCGACCCATCCATACCTCTAGAGGCCGATCCCGCGTCTCCCCTCTTCGAGGTCATCAAGGCCCTGGTCGAGGAACACGATCCTGGCGCGACCGTCGTTCCAACATTGCTCACAGGTGGCACCGATGCCAAACACGTGGCGCTACTCGGAACGAAGGTCTACGGTTTTGCGCCACAACTCTATATCCCTGGAGCGAGGGATTGGAGCGGAGTTCACGGTCACGACGAGCGTATACATATCCGAGCCTTGCAATGGGGTACGCGCGTCCTTTATGATGTTGTAGCACGGTTCGCCACAAACAATGGCGATGAAGTAGTGTAAGGAAACAATTGGGTGCGGAGCCGATGATGACTTTTTACCCGCAAAATCTGGAATCATGCTCTGACCGTGTCATTCTGAGCGCAGCGAAGAATCCGTACCTCGTGCTACTGGGATTCTTTGCCGCGCTCAGAATGACACGGCCTGGGTCACTCAGGTTGCGGTTTTGGTTGGTAAACTTCATCATCGGCCTCGCGTCCACTTGAAGGAGAACATGCCATGCCATATGAACTGATCACCTTAGAATTTGAAGGCGATTTCGCGACCATCACCATGAACAACCCGCAGCGGCGCAACGCGCTTTCGCTCAAACACATGCTTGAACTCACCAGCGCTTTCCGTAAAGTTGGTGAGAGCGAGGCCCGCGGTGTGATTCTGGCCGCCAGCGGGCCGGTTTTTTCCGCCGGTCACGATTTCGCCGATATGGTGGGGCAGGACCTCGTTGCCGTGCGCAAGATTCTCAAGGTCTGCACCACCATGATGAATACGATTCAAGAGATTCCCCAGCCTGTTCTCGCGCGCGTGCAAGGCCTGGCTACTGCTGCCGGATGCCAGCTCGTCGCTACCTGCGACCTGGCAGTTGCCTCAACCGATGCGGGCTTCGCGACTCCAGGTGGGAAAGGCGGCTGGTTCTGCACCACGCCCATGGTGGCAGTCAGTCGCAATATCGGACGCAAGCGCGCTCTCGAAATGCTGCTCACCGGCGACGTAATCGACGCGCAGACGGCGGCAGACTGGGGACTGGTCAACCGCGTCGTTCCGCCCGAACGCCTGGTCGAAGAATCACAAAGCCTGCTCGAGCGCGCCACACGCGGCAGCTTCATCTCCAAAAGCATCGGCAAGCAGGCCTATTACGCGCAGATCGACCTTCCGCAGCCGCAGGCCTACGCCTACGCGCAGGAAGTGATGGCCTCCACTTCTCAGATTCCCGACGCCCAGGAAGGGATGAGGGCGTTCTTGGAGAAACGCAAACCGAGGTTTGAGCAAAGAGGATAGGTAAAATCCTTTCCAGATTACTCATCTTATCGAATGAATACCACTAAGTGATAAGCAGAGCCTATATTCTGGGAACCCGAATGAAACCAGCCTGAATGAAGTGATGATCGGTAGTGAGCGCCTGGGTTATACCGAATCGCTTCATAACAACAAAGCTGCCAGGTATTCATCATGTCTATCAGCCCAACCCGGTTCGCCTATGGCAAACATTCCTGCAATCTCGAAGAGTGGGCTATTTACATCTTCTTCATTGCCTTATATTTCTTCTTGCCCGATAATCTCAATCCACTCGAAAGACCGCTTTTCCGCGGATACGCCTCTGGCGCAGTGCCTCCATAACCTGCCCGACATCGCGCCAGCTTGCCTCCGAGCCGATCTGTGGGTGAAGTTTACCGGCGGCAACCAGCGCTACCAACACTGCCAGGTCTTTACCGAAGCTCTCGGGCGGGCCTGAGAGGTAGGAGAAGAAAGCCTGGATGCGCGCCCCGGCATGTCCGGCGAAGTCTCCAAAGCTGATAGTGGTGGGCTGCTGGGAAGAATTGCCAAATACGACGATGGTGCCGTTGGGCGCGATATGGCGTATGGCCATCGCCAGCGATTCGCCGCCAACCGATTCCAGGATCAGATCGTATTGCTCGTTCACGTCGTCGATGCCGATTGCGATGCGATGAGCGCCCAGTTCTCGCAATCCGTGGCCGCGTTCAGGGCTGGCTACGACGCCCGTCACCTCGGCTCCGGCATCGGCGGCGAGTTCGACGGCGAAACGGCCCACGCCGCCTGCCGCGCCGGTGATCAGCACGCGCTTCCCCAGCAGAAAGTCACCGATCCGCAGCGTGCGCAGCGCCGTCAGGCCCGCAATAGGTAGGGTAGCAGCAGTGGTGAATTCGACATGGTCGGGAAGCACAGCCATGCGCGCTGTGGGTGCCGCGGCCTGCTGGCTCCATCCGCCCTGGTCCACCAGGCAGACGACGCGACTCCCCTCGGGCGGTCCGCTGTCATCAGCGGCACGGCGCAAGATGACGCCCGTGATGTCCTGCCCGGGGCGCCATCCTTCGGGCCTATTTGCCAGCAGGCTCAGTTCTCCACGGTTCAGCGAAAAGGCGTGTACCTGGACAATCGCCTCGTTCGGAGCCGGCGATGGTTCCTCTACCTCGCGTATCTCAACCGGCCTCTCGGCTTGATGCGTAGCTACCAGCGCAAGCATAATGATTACACCCCTTCATCCAGTGCCTGAAATTCAGCGTCACTCAGTCGAATCTCCGCTGCCGCAAGGTTTGCCTCCAGGTGCTTTACAGACGAGGTGCCTGGAATGGGCAGCATGTTGGGCGAGCGAAGCAGCAACCACGCCAGGGCAATCTGACCCGGCGTGGCATGATGCCTCTGCGCGACCTGGTTTAGTTTACCACCTCCCCTGGCGAGATCACCAGTCGCCAGCGGGAACCAGGGAATGAATCCGAGGCGATAGACCGTCAGGTCTCCTCCAATGGTAAATGTGCCACTGGCGCTAGCGGGACGTGGATTTGTTTGTGCCATGATATATGCTCCTTTGTTTACGTGTATCACGAGGTTACAGGTAATGTACGTCCACAGGTACTACGACAACAAGGGGATTGGCGAATACTCGACATTGGAGGACGGCCCATCCCTGGCACATAGAGGGCCTGGCAAAATGCTACCTTTTCCCTGCATTGCTCGTAATATGTTAGGATAATCAGCACCCGAAACAATCAATTGGCAATGCATCAGATTTAGAAAGGAGCTATTTATCTCATGAGCCATATAAATGTAAAGAGCGAACAGGTCATCGATGCCAGCCCTGAAGAGGTCTATGCCGCCCTCAAAGATTACAAACAGAAACGCCCGCAAATACTGCCACCCAACTTCGTGGATTATGCGGTTGAGAAAGGCGGAGTGGGGACAGGCACAGTGGTCGATTATCGTTTAAAGGCCGGCGGGCGCGAACGCCCCTATAAGATGCAGGTAGATGAGACCATCAAGGGCAAGGTCATCACCGAGCGCGATACAAATTCGTCGCTGGTGACAAGATGGTCGCTCCTGCCTCTGAAAGAGGGCAAGCAAACGCAGGTGAGCGTGATCACCGAATGGGAAGGTGGTAGCGGCATCGGAGGCTTTTTCGAGCGCACATTTGCTCCCATGGGCCTGCGCCGCATCTACGGCAGTATGCTATCGAAGCTGGCCAGTTTGCTACAAAACGAGGGGCAGAGCGCCTCTGGGAAGAACCAATCGGGTAGTAGTGCCACGAATATCGGCATGTTTCTCCTCGTCGCGGCTATCGTTTTGGGAATCGCGATTGGCTTGAGCTACCTGCGAAAGGTGCGTGAATAAGGGTCCGGCATGCGAAATTCGGTCAGGGTAGATCTTTGCGGGCCGCCTGGATGGTTCGCTGTTAGCTATCATCCTGCGCCAGCAAATCCATCGCTGCCTCAACCACTTCCTCTACTGGAACATCAGCTACGAACGACACGCGGTGCCCGCACGGTTCAAAAATCTGGTTGCTGCCGCAGACCGGGCATTCTAGTCGCCACGAGATGACCGGACGATGGCGCGTGCGCGTAATCGGCGCCGCCGTGATGAGATTGACGCACCAGTAGATGCCCACCGTGGACGCGCCGGCGGCCCTGCCCAGGTGCAGCGGGCCAGAGTCGTTGGAGATCACCACCTTACAGCGGTGCAGCAGGCCAGCCAGCCCGCCCAGCGAGAGTTGCCCACACGCACTCTGCGCCTGCGCCTTCATATTACGAATGACCCCTTCGACCAGCGCATTTTCTGCTTTTGTGCCTGTGACAACGACCTGAGCTCCTGCCGTGGCCAGAGCATCCCCCGCGGTGGCGAATTTCTCGACGGGCCAGCGACGTTGCGGACTGCCCGCGCCGGGATGCAACGCCACCAGCGGCTTTCCGCTTTCCGGCACAACACGTCTGGCCTCCTCCAGGTCCTCTTCGATAATCGCGATACGCGGCTCCAATTCTTGCGTACCAGCCCCCGCCAGCGCGACCACTTCCAGGTAGCGCGCAACCTCGGACTGAAAGTAGATGTACGGCACCCACCTGTCAAGCAAGGCCGCGTCTGGCGTTCTCAGGCCAATCGTCATTCGCGCGCCCAGCCGTAGCAGGAACGGATTGGAGTACCGGCCACCGCCATGTAACTGAAAGGCCAGGTCAAATCGCTCCTCACGCATGGCTGCGAAAAAAAGCTCCTCTTCCGAGGTGTCCTCGAGCATATACGCTTCACCAGCATCTCTACCTACACCCTGCGTGGCAGGAATGACAATCACACGATCAATCGGCGATGGCCTGTTTTTAAGGAAAGCGGCATGCCAATCTTTTGCCAGCAGCACAATTTCAGCCTGTGGATATGTAGTGCGCAACGCCTGCAGCGCGGGAAGCGCGAAAATGAAATCGCCAAGGCCATTAGCGCGCAGCACGGCAATTTTGCGCACACCGGGAATGATCTTCTTTTCACATAACATGATCCGCGTCGTCTCTCCTTGTGGAAACTGACACGAAGAATAATGGCTCTCTCTTTACAATGCCGGATGAGTGCAAGCTCACTCCGCTATTTTATTGAAGATCGGTTTGAGGGCCGGATAGAGGGCCGCGTAGGTTTCGTATGCGCGGGCATAGAGTTGCGAGGTCTCTGGAACGGGCGGAGTTGGCGCCATCACCCGCACTGTCGCATCGCAGGCTTGCTGTATCGATGGATAGAGGCCGGCGGCGACTCCGGCGAGCAGGGCAGCGCCGAAGGCCGGCCCTTCCTGCGCGTTGGTCGTAACAAGTTCCACACCAAGCACATCGGCAATCATCTGCCGCCATAGCAAGCTTTTCGCGCCTCCACCGGTAGCGCGTACCTGCTCGATGGGCAGACCCTGCTCGCGAAGAATAGTGAAACAGTCTTTCAGGCTGAACGCCACACCTTCCAGCACGGCACGCACAAGATGACGCCGGTCATGGCTCGCGGTGAGGCCAATCCAGCCGCCACGCGCCAGCGGATCGAGGTGAGGAGTGCGCTCGCCTTGCAGGTAGGGCAGGAAGAAAAGGCCATCGCTGCCAGGCGCTATGGATGCCGCTTCTCGCGTCAGAAGTTCGTAGGCGTCGAGGCCCGTCCAGCGTTCAAGGGCGCGTTCGGGCAGACCGATATTATCGCGCAGCCAGCGGAAGGAAAGCCCGGCTCCCTGTGTGACGCCCATCAGATACCAGGCCTGTGGAACGGCATGGTTGAAGGTATGCACGCGCGGCACAACGGCGGAAGTGTCGACGCGATGAGTAGCGGCATAGGCCAACACGACGCCGCTGGTACCAATAGAGACGAGCGCCAGTCCGGGCCGCACAACGCCATTGCCAACCGCAGCGCAAGCATTGTCGGCTCCTCCCCCTGCCACCGGCGTGCCAGGCAGCAGACCGGTGAGTTGCGCCACTTCTGTAGTGATCGCGCCGGCCACGGCATTGGACGCGATAACAGGCGGAAGCAGGGCCGGATCGAGTTCAAGTGCCTCTAGTACGGGCATTGACCAGCTGCCATGCTGCACATCCAGCAGATTGGTACCCGCGGCATCCGAAATCTCGATGGCCTGCGCTCCTGTCAGGCGGTAGCGAATATAGTCTTTGGGCAGCAGAATACGCTGTGCCCGCGCAAAAATAGCCGGCTCATGCTCGCGTATCCAGAGGATTTTAGGGGCGGAAAAACCGGTCAGCGCCGGGTTGCTGACCAGCGCGATAAGACGGTCTGCTCCGACGCGCTCGCTGATTTCCAGGCTTTGAGCCGCGCTGCGCTGGTCGGCCCAGATGATCGAGGGCCGTAGAACACGATCTTGTTCGTCTAAGAGTACGACGCCGTGCATCTGGCCTGAAAGGCCGATCGCGCACACATCCTGAGCCTGTATGCCCTGCGCGAGACAGGCGCGAATGGCTACAACCGTGGCCTCCCACCACTCGGCGGGATTCTGTTCCGCCCAGCCGGGCTGCGGGTGCATGAGAGGATATTCAACGAAGGCAGAGGATAAAAGACGCCCATCTTCCGCGGCGAAAGCCGCGGCTTTGACGCCCGTAGTGCCAAGATCGATCCCAAGCAGTGCCTGCATACGTATCCTCTCCTTTTAAATAAGCATAGATGCCTCAATCATCGATATGCTACCACACCACACAATGCTCATCAAATATCTTGAGGCCTGTGCCTGTATGGTTTTGTCAACCGGCAAGGGCCTTTTTTAACGTCATCGCAACATGATAGTAACCATTTTCATATATAACATCTTCTATGCTTGGCTTAAGGCTCTCCCCTTAGAGCTTATCTCGAGTACCGTCCATGCAAATAAAGGTAAAATGATGTTTTCCGATAAAAATAGAGAAGTGGTTAAGGGATGGAGCGCGAACACAATTGAGCTTGATGATCGCAATGGAAGGTAAACCGCTATGGTGATATCCCTGCTTACTGAGAACGAGCAACGGCTTCTGGCCGCCTGGAACGATACCTCCCAGGACTATGCGAGAGACGCCTGCATTCCACAATTAATCGCGAGACAGGCCTCGATTCGCCCGCGAGCAATAGCGCTTGTAGCGGACGGCGAGGTGGTGACATACGAACAACTTAACCGGCGGGCTAACCGGCTGGCGCATCACCTGCAATCGCTGGGAGTGGGTAGCGGTTCGGGATATCCGTATGTGGGATGTTACCTGGAGCGCTCCATAGACCTGGTGGTGGCATTGCTCGCTATTCTTAAGGCTGGCGCTGCCTATGTGCCACTGGACCCGGCTTATCCGTCCGAGCGAGTTGCGTTCATGCTGGCAGATGCCAATGTGCCTGTGCTGGTGACAAAAGCAAGCCTCGCTGGCCGCCTGGCAAACTATCATGCTCAGATCGTGCGCGTTGACGCGGATGCAGCGCTGCTAGCACAGCAAAGCGAGGTCGATCCCCCCGCGCTTGCCACCGTCGATGACCTGGCTTACGTCATTTATACATCTGGCTCTACGGGGCGTCCCAAGGGCGTGCAGATCACGCACGATAACCTGCTCAACATGATATACTGGCACCAGCGCGCCTTCGCCGTAACCCTTGCTGATCGTGCCACCCAGCTTACCAGCCCGGCTTTTGATGCCACTGGCTGGGAACTCTGGCCGTATTTAACCATTGGCGCAAGCGTTTATCTACCGGACGAGGAGACCCGTGTTTCACCCGCGCGCTTGCGCGACTGGCTGCTTGGAAATCGCATTACGATCTCTTTCTTGCCGACCGCGCTTGCCGAACACATTTTGACGCTGGAGTGGCCTTCCCAGGCGCCGTTGCGCTTCCTCCTTACAGGGGCCGACAGGTTGCGCCACTACCCACCGGCTCATTTGCCTTTCACCTTGATCAATAACTACGGTCCCTCGGAGGCCACCGTACTCGCGACCTCTGGCGAGGTTCTTGCATCGGACGCCTGTGATGAGCCGCCGACTATCGGTCGTCCCATCGCCAATACTCACATCTACCTGCTGGACGAGCAACTACGGCAGGTTCCAATTGGCGAGCCTGGAGAAATCTACATTGGTGGAGCAGGCGTAGGCAAGGGCTATCTCAACCGGCCAGAGCTGACAGAAGAGCGCTTTCTTCCCGACCCATTCCGCAAGGAAACCGGGGCGCGCATGTACAAAACCGGCGACCTGGGGCGTTTCTTGCCCGATGGCCGCATCGCTTTTCTCGGGCGCGCCGACGATCAAATCAAACTGCGTGGATTTCGCATTGAACCGGAAGAAATTATCGCGGTTCTCAATGCTCACCCGGCTATTGAGACGAGCGTCGTGGTGGCACGCGCAGAGCAGGGTAATCCAGATGAAAAGCGCCTGGTGGCCTACCTTGTACTGGCGCCAGGAGTCGATATAACGGTAGACGCTTTGCGCGCAATGCTGGCAGAACGCCTGCCGGAGTATATGATTCCGGCGACCTTTGTCCGCCTGAATACGCTGCCGATCACCCCCAATGGCAAAATCGACCGTCATGCCCTGCCCGCGCCGGATGCCTCAAATACGCTGCAAGATGAGCAAGGGATTGTTTTGCCCACGACGCCAATGGAAGAGCACGTGGCAGCGATTGTCTCTTCTCTTTTAGGGCTGGAGCAGGTCAGTATCGATGATAACTTCTTCATGCTGGGTGGGCATTCCCTGCTGGGCACGCAGGTTATCGCGCGCATCGCCAGCACGTTTGATGTTGAGCTGACGCTGCGCAGCCTGTTCGAGGCTCCGACGGTAAGGCAACTCTCGGCATTGATCGAAAGACGAATTCTGGCCCGGTTGGAGTCGATGAGCGACGAAGAGGCCCTGCAACTCCTGGCGCGGAAGGGATGATACTATGACAACGCACGCGCAAACGTTCCCGCCAGGAGAGAACAAGGCCGGTGATCCCAGCTTGAGCCTTTTTCATTTGCTCGATCCCGAAGTGCTTGCCAACCCGTATCCGTTGTATCATCGCCTGCGCAACGAGGACCCCGTTCATTGGGATCCTTTTCTGCATGCCTGGGTGGTGACACGCTACGCGGACGTAATTAACGTCTTCCAGCACTTTTCCGCGAAACGCACGCCGACGCCGGAACAATTAACTGCCCTGGGCCTATCAGCTTTAACTCCGCTGGCGCAGGTAATGGTACGCCAGATGCTCTTTCTTGATCCCCCTGAACACGGGCGCGTGCGCGGCCTGGCGGCGAAGGCATTTACACCTCGCCGGGTAGAACTCCTGCGCTCGCATATCCAGGATATTACCAATAACTTGCTGGATGCGATACTGGCAAAAGGCACAGGGCAGATGGACGTAATGTCTGAACTCGCCATCCCGCTGCCTGCTATCGTTACCGCGGAATTGCTCGGCTTACCCACTTCCGACTGGAAGCAGCTCACGAAGTGGTCGAGCGACTTCGCCATGGTGCTGGGCAATTTCCAGCACAACCCGGATCATGCATCGCGCGTCTTACGTAGCCTCGAGGAGATGCTGGTCTACTTCCGGGCAGCCGTGCGAGACCATCGCGACCATCCACGTGAAGGGCTGATCAGCGCCCTATTGAATGCTGAAATAGATGGCGACCGGCTATCAGAGGAAGAAGTGGTTGCTAACGTTATCGTGACTATGGTTGGCGGCCAGGAGACAACGACAAACCTGATCGGCAATGGTGTCCTTACCCTGTTGCGGCAGCAGGATCAATTGGAGCGCCTGCGAGCAAACCTTTCGCTCATTCCATCAGCAGTCGAGGAACTGCTGCGCTACGAAAGTCCCAGCCAGCACACGGCACGGCTCGCGCCCGGTGATGTAGAGCTGGGTGGGAAGTTGATTCGCAAACGCCAGGCCGTGATCGCCGTGATGGGCGCGGCCAATCGCGACCCGGAGCGCTTCCCCGACCCCGACCGGCTCGACCTGGCACGTCAGGACAATAGGCACGTCGCGTTTGCCTGGGCCAGCCATTTCTGCTTCGGGGCACCGCTGGCACGCATCGAGGGTCAAATCGCCTTCGATACACTATTGAGACGTATGCCCAACCTGCAACTGCTGCCTGGGCCGATTACATGGAGAGAAAATCT
Organism: Ktedonobacteraceae bacterium; assembly: GCA_035653615.1. Taxonomy (NCBI): domain Bacteria; kingdom Bacillati; phylum Chloroflexota; class Ktedonobacteria; order Ktedonobacterales; family Ktedonobacteraceae; species Ktedonobacteraceae bacterium. The sequence goes on from DASRBN010000004.1 coordinate 45,398, forward strand.
TGGGTTGCGCGGTTTGACTGCCCTGCATGTCACGTTTTAGCGCTGCCAGTTTATCCCTGCCACTTGTGTTCGCGGTGGTCCGGCTGTATACTGGAGAAAATGTTGAGGGCGCAGTCAAGTATAACACCACGAGAGCTAGAGAATGCAGGCACCAGTATCCCCCTGGGACACCTCACCAGGGATGCTATTATTGAATCAGGAAGAAGTCCACGTATGGCGCGCCTGGCTAGACCTGCCACAGCCAAAAATAGAGGTGCTTGAGCCGACGTTGAGTGATGATGAGCGCATACGAGCGCGACGATTTCACTTTGCCAGAGATCGTATACACTTTATCGCGGCCCGCGGCCAACTGAGAGCAATAGTGGGGCGTTACCTCGCCAGGGAGCCGCAGTCACTCAGCTTTACGTATAATGCCTATGGCAAACCATCGCTTGCCGGGATATCCAGAGACAAAGAACTCTCTTTCAATATGTCACACGCGGGGAACATAGCTCTTCTCGCAATTGCGCGCAATCCTGTCCTTGGCATCGATATTGAATATATTCAGAGGCAGATGGAATGGGAATCAATCGCCGAACGTTTCTTTTCTCCTTACGAAGTTCGCGTGCTGAAGGCCGTTCCCCCCGCTATGCGGCACATCGCTTTTTTCAACTGCTGGACACGCAAAGAGGCCTATATCAAGGCCCGAGGTATGGGTCTGTCGCTGGCGCTGGATTCGTTCGATGTCTCGCTGGCGCCTGGAGAGCCGGCGAGGTTGCTCAACATCCGAGAAGAGGGCCAGGATAGCGCGAACTGGTCGCTTTACGAGTTATATCCTGGCGACGATTACATTGCCGCTCTCGCCGTCGAGGGGCATGTTTCCTCGTTAAAGTGCTGGCAATGCGTCGTGTGATAATTTCCACCCCAGTTTCTGCTATAATGCATAATGCAGAGGCAGCATTTAAGGCTATTTTCATTTCACTACGCTATTTTCAGAAAGGCAGCAGGCTCATGAAAGCAGTGCTATGTAAAGTCTATGGCCCCCCGGAAAGCCTGGTCATCGAGGATATCGAAGCGCCACGACCCAGACGAGGGCAGGTAGTGGTCGCGGTTAAGGCGTGTGGCGTCAATTTCCCGGATACGCTGATTATCCAGGGGAAGTACCAGTTCAAGCCGCCGATGCCTTTTACGCCGGGTGGCGAGGTCGCGGGTATCGTGAAAGAGGTAGGCGAAGAGGTAGATACGGTCAGGGTTGGGGACAGGGTAATCGGTTTTACCAGCTGGGGTGGCTTTGCCGAAGAGGTGGCCGTCGATGCCCATGCGATCATCCCCATCCCCGATTCGATGGATTTCAACACGGCAGCCGCCTTCTATATGACCTATGGAACATCACATTACGCGCTAAAAGATCGCGGGCAGCTGCGAGCAGGTGAGACCTTACTTGTGCTGGGCGCGGCAGGCGGGGTGGGACTCGCGGCAGTACAGATCGGGAAGGCAATGGGGGCACGCGTAATTGCCGCCGCTTCGACTGACGCGAAACTTGAACTATGCAGGCAGCAGGGAGCCGACGAAGTGATCAATTATGTAACCGGGGACCTCAAGACGCGTATCAAGGATCTCAGCGCGGGTAATGGCGTTGATGTGATTCTCGACCCGGTTGGTGGTGATTACTCGGAACCCGCTTTGCGTGGCATGGCGTGGGGAGGACGCTTTCTGGTCGTTGGCTTCACGGCGGGAGAAATCCCGCGCATACCGCTCAATTTGACGCTGCTCAAAAGCTGCTCCATTGTAGGTGTTTTCTGGGGGCCTTTCACGATGCGCGAGCCGCGGCGCAACCGGGAGTATGTACGGGAATTGCTCGCCTGGTACGAAGAGGGAAAAATCCGGCCCGTGGTGTCCGCGGCTTATCCTCTTCCGAAGGTGGCGGATGCGCTGAACGATATGATGCAGCGAAAGGTGACGGGGAAGGTGGTGGTGCTGCCCTGATGGCTTCGCGTCAATTTCATTGAGCTACCCATACCTGTACCGTTTTATCCCAGGAGGCGGAAGCAATATGATTGCCGCGGGGCGACCAGGAGACGGAGCGGACGCTGCTGGTATGGCCGCGGTAGATATAGCGGTGGCCACCATTTGCCGCGTCCCAGACCTGCACGGTTTTGTCGTCTCCCGCCGAGGCAAGGCGCTTGCCATCCGGCGACCACGCCACTGTATAGACGAAATCGCTGTGACCGGTATAGACAAACAGGCGTTTGCCGTCGGCGGCATTCCAGATTTGCACCGTTTTATCGTCTCCAGCCAGGGCCAGGTGCCTGCCGTCCGGCGACCACGCGACAGACCAGACGGAGGGAGATTGCGCCTGGTAGAGAGCAAGCAGCTTGCCGGTAGTGGCGTCCCAGATTTGTACGGTACCGTCATTGCCCGCCGAGGCGATGAGCTTGCCGTCCGGTGACCATGCCAGTGTATAGACGGGGGCCTTGTGACCGCGGTAGATGAAACTGCGCCCATCCCCCGCCGAACTCCAGACCTGCACAGTGCTATCCCCGCCTGCCGAGGCGATGAGCTTGCCATCCGGCGACCACCTGGCGATCCAGACCCACGAGGAATGCCCGCGATAGGTGTAGAAAGGGTCGCCAAATGTAGCATCCCAGATTTGCACCGTCTTATCATAGCTGGCCGAGGCGATGCGCTCCCCATTGGGCGACCAGGCGACAGAGTACACCGAATCCGTATGGCGCATATAGATATTAAGATGATCGCCGGTGGTGGCATCCCAGACCTGCGCTGTATCATCACCACTACCGGACGCCACACGCTGCCCATCCGGTGAAAAGGCAGCAGACCATACTAACCCGGTATGTCCCCGAAAAGTGAAGAGTAGACTGCCCGCGGTGGTTGTAACGGGATGCTGCGTGTGCTGTTCGTACTCGAACAAGGCAAAACCGCCACCTGCCGCTGCGACAATCGCCGCTCCCACCAGGCCCAACAACACCTTACGCCGTGATATGGGTTTCTCTTTCATGCCGGCGGGTGGTTGAGCAGCTACCTGCGCTTCATCAACTAAGGGGTTTTCTGGAGACGAAGATATGGCTTGCAATAGAGAACCCATGCTGGGAGGCGTCTGGCTTGGCATAGTCAGGAGGTCAGCGGAGAGATCTTCCTGGTGCGAGAGCTGAATAGTCTCAACCGGTGATCCCTGAGCCGGCGGTAGAGCTGTATTGCTGGAAGCAATTATGGTTCCCGGCGCTTGCAGAGCGGCATGTTCGAGAGCAATGGCAAAGGCCTGGACATCCTCGAATCGATCTTGTGGGGCCTTGGCCAGGGCTTTCATTACCACCTGTTCGGTTTCCTCTGAAATGGTGGGAACTTTTTCGCGCAATGGTGGAGGAGCCGCCATGGTTTGCTTAACCGCGATTTCGGTAAACGAGCCTTGAAACGGGCGCGAACCGCTTAACCACTCGTAAACGACGATGCCAAGCGAATACTGATCGCTGTTAGGGCAAGCCTGAGCATGAATTTGCTCCGGTGCCATATAGGCGATAGTGCCGGCCATGTCCTGCATTTTGCCGTCGCTGCTGCTGTAGCGCGAACTCTGGGCGACGAGAGCGATGCCAAAATCGCTAAGTAGGATTTCGTTACGTCGTCCGATCAGCATATTCTCCGGCTTGACATCGCGATGGATGACCTTCTGCTCGTGCGCGTAATGCAATGCCGATGCGATCTGCTTGACATAACCAACGATGGTTATGAGTGGCACCGAAATGCTGCGTGGATGACGCTTACGCAGGGTGCCATTGGGTGCATAATCGACGACAAGGTAAGGAATGCCATCCTGGACATTGAATTCGAGAACGCGCACGATATTGGGATGAACGAGGCGGGCAATGGTACGTGCCTCAGCGCGAAAGTGTTCTATGTCATCATCATCGAGACGCGTGTGCAGGACTTTAATGGCCGCGGTCGTATCGAGATAGATGTGCTCGCCAAGGTAAACTTCAGCAAAGCCTCCTTGCCCAAGCAAGCGGACGAGACGATAGTTTCCAAGTTGTTGCCCGATACGGTCTGCCATTGCTGCTCTTCCCTTGACGTATCTTTAATCAAACACATTGTAGAGAATCGGGAGGGACACGTCAAGAAGATCAAGATATTGCAGAGGACGCCGTACAAAACGCGCTCATAAGGGTGAGATTCACCCACTTTTATTGAGGCCCGAAACATGCGGGCTCACCCATCAATTGTGCCAGACACAACATGTGACAGCACTTTTGTGATACACTGCGTCTATCTTTTATCAAGCTTTCATGCTTCCTTGAAGAATATGACCGGATGTGAACCCGGTGGAGGAACTAATGCTCCCTTTCCCTCAAAATGCAGCACTCATTCTCATCGATATTCAAAAAGGCTTTGATGATCCTGTGTGGGGCCGCCGAAACAACCCGGATGCTGAGTCAAACATGGCCACCTTGTTATCTACATGGCGGCGAACCAGACGACCTGTTTTTCATATCCAGCATCTTTCCCAAGAGCCACACTCACCCTTGCGCGCCGACTCTCCAGGAAGCGAGATCAAAGAGATCGTCCGTCCTCAAGATGGGGAGCCTGTGATTCAGAAGCGGGTCAACAGTGCGTTCATCGGCACACATCTGCAAGAGCGCCTCGAGCGAGAAGGTATCACAACACTCATCATCACAGGGCTGACGACCAACCACTGTGTCGAGAGGACCACGCGCATGGCAGGCAATCTCGGCTTCCACACCTACCTCGTCCCTGATGCCACCGCGACCTTTGATCGTCAGGGACCCGATGGGGTTCTCCACACGGCAGAAGAAATTCAGGCAATGACCTTGACCAATCTACACCAGGAATTCGCCACCATTGTGACGACTGATGATGTGCTTCGAAATCTTGCGTAATGCTGTCAACAACCTCAAGCTACACATTGAAACGGCTCGCGGAAGAATCATGGGATATAGAATAAATTTTCCCAATATATACTTCCAGCAGGTGAGTCGCTTAGTCAACACCTTTCACTTTTGTCTCTCTTTTACCACCTCGGGATAACAGGGAACGGGAAGCGATTCACCCTGGCATGACGAGCAACTCCTTTTCCCCTCGGAGTACTCGTCACCTGCATTGGTCTTGTAGATAGACCATGCAAGTACCAGGCGACCATGTAGAGAGCGGATTCATCGCGCTCGTGGTCGCCCTGAATGAAATTCTACCGGACAGATGGGAAGCACAAACTAGAGGGAGGAACAGAGGCATGAATAGCGTGGTTATCATTGACGATTCTACAGTCGTTCGCAAAATTGTAGAGATAAGTTTACGCCGCATGGGAATCGTCTGTATCAGTTACGAGGATGGGTTCGAGGCGTTGTGCGCTTTTAAACAAGGCCAGAGTCCCATTCCCAACCTCATTTTTCTCGATATCGGCCTTCCTAAAATGAATGGCCTCGACCTCCTCAGGCTGCTCAAAACCAGTCCTCAATTCGACCAGACGGTAATCGTTATGCTCACGGGACATGATAGTGTTCTTGACAAAGTGAAAAGCCGCATCGCCGGAGCCAGAGGCTATATCACCAAACCTTTCACCACACAAGACCTGGTTTCCGTGGTTCTATCATGCCTGGATCAACACCAGCATGAAATACATCTTAACTAACCGCTGCGCAAGTTCTATGAGAAGAATGGTATAAGACAAGACTATCTTCTCTGCATAAGATAGTAATTGTAGGTCTTCGTCAACTGTAGGGACACAGGAGCTCAGCGGAAGGGAAGCAAGTACTATGTACGCAAGCGAAATCGCCCGCCTGCGCGAACAGATCGAGCTGCAACTGGAGGCGATGCATCGCGGTTTGCGAGGCTTGACTTCTGGTACCGCTCGTCACGCGTTTATCTATGAGCGTATGGAACGTATTGAGGAATACCAGGACGCATTGGCGGCATATATAGGGGAACATACCGCCAGCCAGATTGTATGCGATATCTATGTTGAGGTGATGGAGCGTGAGCAGTCCATGAACAAATTGACCAGCCAGCAGAGATGAAGAAAGCACAGGAGAAGGAGATAGTATGCAGATGTGGTGGAGAGAGAAGCACGCGCACCAGACTACGAGCAGTTGGCAACCCTCGCGCGAGTACCTGCGTACCCACGCGCCTGAGCGCTATGCCGACCCGGCGGAAATTCCAACCAATCCTCAAAGGAACGGAAAAGCAACGGAATCCGCACCCTCTACCATCGCGAAACCTGGACAAATGCTCAGTATAGATGTGGGAACCGGCTGGGATGCGGGCATCAAACGCAAAAACAGGCCCAATGAAGACGGATTGCTTGTCCTGAATGGAATCTGTACGCACAATGATCAACTGCTACCTTTCGGCTTGCTGATAGTCGCGGATGGCATGGGGGGCCATGCCCATGGTCAGGATGCCAGCATGTTAGCCATCCAGTATATGGCACAATCGGTCCTGGCAAGTTTAACAGACATTGACGATATTTCCGGCCTATTCCTTCTTCAAATGCTCATGGATGGAGTACAATCCGCGAACCTGGCAATCTATACATGCAACCGGGACAACCGTATAGATATGGGAACCACGATCACCGCGGCACTGGTACTTGATGGGATAGCCTATATTGTGAATGTTGGCGACAGCCGTACCTATCTTTATCGAGAAGCAGAGGGGCTGATACAGGCAACGCGAGACCATTCACTGGTGGCGCGTTTAGTTGAAAGCGGCGCTATCTCCCCGGGAGAGGTGTACACGCACCCGGAGCGCAACAAGGTCTATCGCTGTCTTGGAGAGAAGGAAGAAGTGGAAGTCGATTGGTTCACCAGGAGTTTGCAGGAGGGAGATTGCTTACTACTCTGTTCAGATGGTTTGTGGGAGATGGTACGCGACCAGGAAATAGCCCGCATTCTGAAGCGGCATAGAGCCAATCCATCCCAGGCAAGTTCAGCGCTTGTGCAGGCAGCATTGAAAGCGGGAGGACCGGATAATATCAGCGTGATCGTGGCACGCCTGGCATGAAAAGCGTAATGGAGGTCAGGCAAAAAGTCAGAGTGGATGAAGGGCGACCACAAGGGCGCGCCCTTACAATGACACGCTTTCCCACCAGGGGTGGGGCCGTCATCATTGTAAGGGTGTACCCTTGTGGTCGCCCTCTCTCTACTCATATGTTATAATGTTTCACAAAATAATCTGGCAAGGGGCGCGGGGCCGGTTCACCCTACACAGCGCCGATTCATCGGCCTTTCTCATCGCCCCCGTAATTCTTGTCATCATAATGGCTCATGCTAAAAAATCATCCAATTGGCGGGAGCGACTCAGAGGATCAAGTTTGCGTAATGATTTCGATTCTACCTGGCGCACCGCCTCATGGCTCAATCCTAGCTTTCGACCTACCTCATGCAAGGTATGCTCGCGACTACCATCCAACCCATAGCGCAATTCGATCACTTGCCGTTCTCTTGCGGTCAGGTTCGCCAGGAGATCTTGCACCTGGGCTTCGAGTGTCCTGGAAAGAACCACGCTTTCAGGCGAATAAACCGGGTCATCTTCGAGCAGGTCGCTGAGTGGAAGAAGTTCTTCTTCGCTGATCCTGCGCGGCCTATCCAGGCTAACCGTTTCCTGTGTCATCGTTAAAAGGTCAATAACCTGCTGAACGTCAAGTTCCATCTGGTTCGCCAGCTCCTCAAGCGTCGGTTCCGTCTCCAATCCTTGCTGCAAGCGCTGCCGGACGCGGGCCAGGCGTTTGACCTTTTCCATCTTGTACAGGGGCACGCGGATCATGCGGGCCTGCTCGGTCAGGGCTCGTGCTATGGCCTGGCGAATCCACCAGATAGCGTATGTACTGAACTTGTAGCCTTTCCTATAATCAAATTTTTCGACCGCGTGCATCAGCCCCAGGTTGCCCTCTTGAACGAGATCCATCATGTCCGTACCCAATCCCCTGTATCTTTTCGCGACATACATGACGAGGCGCAGGTTGGCCTCAATCAGCCGGCGCTTAGCACGTTCGCCATCTTCAATAATTTGCTGCTGCCCTGCTTGTTTTGGCGAATGCCGCGCTGCCAGCCGCCCTCTTTCTATGCGCTGTGCGAGAGCTACCACTTCTTCAGCAGTAAGTAGTTCGACGCGTCCAATCTCATCACTGTACAACCTGGCACAATCATCAAAACACACCTCAGTTGAAGCAAAGCCAGCGCTCGTCTCTGCTAGCTTGCCTGGCGGAATCTGCTCCACCTCCGGCAAATCAGTCGTAACCTGGGCCTGAGATGCTTCGCTGCGCTCAGCATGACATACCGCCGGTATGTCATGCTGAGCGCAGCGAAGCATCTTAACCTCTTTCTCTAGCAAGGTTGTTTTGTTACGCACGGTAGCATCCCTCCAGTAATATCTCGTTTGTAGGAAAAGTATATACTGCTGACATTCGCCCTATCTCCCAGGATGCTCCCAATAAAGAGGAAGAGAGAAAGCAGGGGGAACAAGTGCGGATTATCCATCGTTTCTCACCATGTGCTGAAAGTCTTGCACGTGTCTTATACCGGTCTTATGATTTTTGGCTGAATTAAACAGGTGTACCCGTTTTTACTTATGTTGACATGTTTTGATATAATGGATGAGTCCTGACCTGGATGCGTAGGGGCATACCCTTGTGGTTGCCCTCCACATGACGGCACACGTTCCTCCAGTATGTGTTCGTAGTTGGTCCATGAAGGATATGGTGAGATGAATAGCAAGATCACATACCACCAGCAGGTCAGCTACTGCGGAAAACCGCGCTGCCGCAGGTGCCGTGAAGGAATAGGACATGGTCCTTACTGGTATGCCTATCAAACCGTCAATGGGCGAACGGTACGTACATATGTCGGCAAAGAACCCCCGGCTGAAATGCTATCCACACTCGACGAAGCCACAAATTCCAACCGCGGAGCGCAGGCCTCAGGACAGGGACAGGCCGCCGTCTCTATGGGTGCTGAACAACGCGGTAGCCTGGTACGTCTTTATGTCCTGGGTCAATTTCGTCTTGAGCATCGCAATGAGCAATACTGGCAAACCGTCAAGGATGCCGCGCTGCAACACCAACGCGTCCGTTCCTTGTTGACCTGCCTCATCAGCAATCCCGGACGCAAACTTGGGCGCGAGCAGGTGATGGATATGTTATGGCCAGACGCCGATTTCGATACTGCGTCCCATCGCCTCGACCGCGCCGTGCATAGCCTGCGCCAGCTTCTCGATCCGGGACGCAGCCGCCCGGCCATATCGAGCTTATTACTCACTGAACACCAAACTATTCAACTTGCCGGCCAGGTCCAATTGTGGATTGATGCCGACGCTTTTGATGCCCTCGTTGCCCAGGCGCGTGCCTCAAATGATCCTGGCCAAGCCGAGCAATTGCTTGAAGAAGCACTGTTGCTCTACTGTGGAGATTTCTTACCCGACGAACGCAGTACTGACTGGATTCAATCGCGTCGCGAAGGTTTGCGGCGCAGTTGGGTCGGACTCATGCTCGAACTGGCCGATCTACGTATCGCCCGCGAAGACCTCTCCAACGCCATCGACCTCTTAGACCGGCTACTCTCCGTCGATCCCACCAACGAGGCCGCGGTGCAACGCCTCATCGTCCTGCTTGCCCAGGCAGGAAGGCGCGGGGAAGCTATACGAGCCTACCAGCATTTCGCCGACGTGCTAAAAGAAGCATTCAACATCGCCCCGTTGCAAGAAACACGCCTCCTTTTCGACATGGTGCAGCGGGGAGAACATCCCGTAGACCGCCTGCACGCCCATACCAACGAGCAGCCATATCAAAAAGGGGCGAGCGCCGGCGATGAGAGACGTTCTTCAGATCAACAAAGCGATCTCGAAGAACAAAGCTACATGCACATTGGCCGCAGCCACCAGAGTCCCCTGGTTGGACGCGAGCAGGAATTGCAAACGCTGCGCCGGTTATTACGTATCACCGGCCAATCAACACGTATCAAGCTGGCGGGACAAAAGAAAACGGGCGGCGGAGCTCCTCTCTCGCTCGAAACACAAAAATTTGTGCAGTGTGTCTTACTCATGGGGGATGTAGGTATCGGCAAGACACGGTTAGCGGAAGAGACTGCGCGTGAGGCCAGGCGGCGCGGATGGTCTATCGCCTGGAGCCGGGCCTACGCCCAGGAAAGTAATGTCCCCTATCATTTGTGGACTGAAGCGCTGCGCAAAGCTATGGCCCATGGCATCTGGCAACGGCATGAGATTACCAGGCGCCCGCTGATCTACCAATCGCTCGCCACACTGCTACCCGAACTACACGACCTTTTACCAGAAGCAGACCCTGTCACTATAATGCCGGTTGAGCAGGAACAAATTCGTCTGTGGGATGCCATGCGCTCCCTGCTCACCCTCGTCAGTGAAAGTATGCCTCTGCTGATTGTATTGGATGACCTGCAATGGGCCGACAGCAGCAGCTGCGAACTACTCAGCTACATCGTGCGACAACTGCGCGGCTATCCCATCTTCATCATAGGCACCTGCCGTGATAGAGAGCTTCCGGCAGATCATCCTTTGCGTTCCGTACTGATCGACCTGCAGCGCGAGCAGGCCATCGAGACTCTTTCTCTCCAGCCGCTCACAAATGAGCAAATCCGCACGCTCTTAGCATTTTTGCCAGAACCACTGGCGCAAGATATTTCGGCCCGCGCCGCAGGCAACCCTTTCTTTGCTGAGGAACTCGCACGCAGCGTCAAAATGTATCTCTCTTCATCTCTACTAGGCAGGGCGGGTGATGCAGGGAACCAGGCGCCCGCCTCAGATGCGCTATCTGAATTGCCCGGCACCATCTCCGCCGTACTCGACCTGCGCATGGGTCGCATTAGTGAGGCCTGCCAGCGCCTGCTGGCGAGGGCGGCAGTATTAGGCGGCTCCTTCGAGTTTCACCACATTCTCGCAATGGAGCTCAACGGCCCGGATGCAGACGAAGATACACTCCTCGACCTGTTAGAAGAAGCCTTGCAAGCAGGAATGCTGGTAGAAGAGGGCACAGGCACACACATCACCTATCATTTCTGGCATCCTATCCTGGTAAGTCACCTGTACGAAGGACTCTCGGCCAGCAGACGCCTCAGGCTACATCAAAGGGCCGCCGCGGTGTTACAGCAGCGGTATGCCGGGCGCGAAGAAGAGGGTGCGGCCAGCATCGTCTATCACCTCGTCAACGGTGGAGCCGAATCATCCAGCATTGCCCACTACGCGCAGCTCGCTGGTGACCATGCCTTTGCCCTTTCAGCATATCCTGAAGCGGAACGCCATTACAAGCTTGCTATTGAGCATATGGGAACAGGAACGCAGAATGCCGGCGCCAGCGAAATGCCCCAAATGGCCTACCTTTTTGAGCGACTTGGTGAGTGTAAAAGGTTTCGCGGAGACTTTACAGAGGCACGTGCTTTCTATGCACAGGCGCTGGCAGTTCGCGAGCAACAGTCTTCAACTCTCCCTGCCGTCTCCGCAAGCGACGCTCAGTATGAGGCCCAGCTTCAGGCGCAGCTATGGTGCGAAATCGGCTGGACGTGGTACAACGAAGGCAACAATGCACAGGCTCTCCAATGCTACCAAAACGCGGAGCGCCTGCTGCGACAGGCAGAAGTGATGACTGGAGCTGTCTGGGCCAATCTTCGCCGCCAGCAGAGCTATGTAAAATGGCAGGAGGGCAACTACGATCAAGCGCGTCTGATGGCTCAAGAAGCCTTGCGTTTGTTTGAGGAAGTACTGGCGCGACAAAGTTCTACACCGAAGGATAACGCTCCTTCGACGCGCTCGAAACAGGTACCAGAGGGGAATCCTGTCGATCTTGGACGAACACATACATTACTGGCCGCCATAGCCGCCGCCCTGGGGAGCAGTTCTGAAGCGCTTACCCATCTCAATACTGCCCTGGCAACCTTTGAACAGTATGATTGCCGGCGAGAGATTGCGATTGTTTGCGCAAACCTGGGTGATCTGTATTTAAGAAGAGCAGAACATGCGCAGGCGCAGGCCATGTTGCGCCGCTCTCTCAGCATGGCAGAGCAAATAGGCGATATTCCAAGCATGTCTGTGAGCCTGGGTAATCTTGGTGTGCTGGCGGCACGCCTTGGTGATCTCGCAGAGGCCGAAACCTGGTACAGGCGAGGGCTTACCCTGGCGCAGCAAACGAATGATCCGGTATATGTTAGTTTATTATGCAGCTATCTCGCCGCCGTTATTACAGATCAAGGCAGGCTTGATGAAGCCGGAGACTTACTGAAGCAGGCGTTAAGCATTGCCCGCGTGAAGCAGATTCCCCCATGTAGCGGCTTTGCCCTCGTCATGCTAGGAAATTTGCGCCTTGCGCAGGGCGACTCCATCAAGGAAGATCACCCTACATCCCGTACAGAAAAGCAGCGGGATGATAGACGCTTGCATTATCTTATGCGCGCCAGAACATCCCTGCATCACGCGCTTGCCATTGAGGGAGTAGAGGCAGAGACAAGAACAGAGGGACAACTGCTACTGGCACAAGTTTGCTTATTATTGGGCGAAGTCGAGATCGCCTGGCAACAGGCCAGAACAGTTCTGCGAGAGGCGCGCCATTACGAACTCCTGTGGCTGGTTGCGCGCTCGCAGCGACTTCTTGGCGAGATTCTGGTGACCAGAGGCCAGCTGGATCAGGCAATGGAATATTTCTCACAGGCCTTTCAGGTTTTTCATGATAGCGGGATGCGTCTTGAGCGGGGGCGTACCCTGATGAGTCATGCCAGGGCTCTACTGAACCATCCTGCCCGTGAAGAAAACCATCAACAGGGCCTGAGTTGTCTGCAAGAGGCACAACGCATATTTGAGGAATGCAACGCAGCTAGCGATCTCAGAGCCGTCAATTCTGCTTTCTCTGAATATACTTCATCCACTTCCACATATCCTCGAAGGAAGACCAGAAAACGTCCTCGATAGGATGTAATCTGACCAGTTGGGCTTAATCATCAACATCCGAATGGCACGCCAGAGCCTATTTTCATTGCCATATCAAAAATTTGCGATGTCCCTCCTCTTTTTCAAAAGAGGGACACCCGCGCCTGGTAAGGTACACCGGCACCAACATATGGACAGGAACACACGAAATATATGTCTTCAGAGACCATCTTTTTATCAAAAAACATGTATAAATGAAACAAGAAATATAAACAGGACGGTTGGTAGAACTGACCGCCCTACTCTCCTCAAAGAGGAAAGGAGCTACATCGCATGGGTCTGGCACTCAACAAAAGGCAACTCCTGGTAATCGTCCTTGTCTTCCTATCATTGCTCGTGGCGGCCATTATTGTCGTTCATGGAGCCTTCCCCAGCTTATGGCAGCCGATTTTACATGCTAAACCACAAATAATTAATCGCTACGGTTAAAACGACTGCGAATGTTCGTGCTCCGCGGTGGCGAGACCTATTAATCACTCGTACAGAGGGCCGATATCTACCGGTAGAATCACCTTTTGTTCATCCATAGAAAGGACGGCTATATGTCCCATTACGATTAGAATGCATTGGCAAAAACAGGAGCCATCCCAGATTGAGGAACAGATAGATGGAGGGCGACTTTTCTCCCCTCCCCAACTCGTCAAGATTCGGGATGACTCCTGTTTTTATTTTTCATAGATTGTTCGATTTGACGTTGACAGGTGCGATATAATGACATCAGCTAGCTCATCACTACCATCCTGGCCAGCATGTGTATCTTCTCGTCAGGTACAGAGCAGGACAGGCGCAAGGGCCGTCCCTACAGGAGACGCATCGATGAACGGTAAGGTCACCTATCGCCAGCATGTGAGCTTTTGTGGTAAACCGAAATGCCGCAAATGCCGCGATGGGATTGGTCACGGCCCCTACTGGTACGCCTACCAGGTCATAGATGGGCATACCGTTCGCAGATATATAGGGAAGCATCTCCCGGCAGAGGCAAAGATGAGCGAAAATCCCCTCGTCGAGCTTGATTCCCTACAACAGGTAGACCTGCATATTGCGCATGGGGCATTGCCTGAAGCCATCGACATCCTGGATCGCCTGCTGGCTATTGATCCTGCCAACGAGAAGGCAGTACAACGGCTGGTGCTGGCCCTGGCAAGGTTAAAACGGCGCGGAGAGGCATTGCAGGCCTACCAACGGCTCGCGTCCATATTACAAAAAAGTCACAATGCAGTTCCCTCGCCAGAGACACAGGATGTGTACAGGGCCGTGCTCCAGGGAGACGAAATAACGCTACCCCCTGCCAGCACGAAGGGCGACCATCATCCTCATCACATACAACGCCCCCTACCAGGATCATCACCGTCGCTTCCCCAGCCCTCGTCAAAAGAACCTGGAACAACGAAGCGCAAGGACTTCCTCTCCCAGAAATTTCCCCCTGCTTTCCACATTGGGCGTATCAACCAGAGCCAGCTGGTGGGACGCGACAGAGAACTGGCGGTATGCCGCCAGCTCCTCCTGATTCCCGAAGCGGTTTCTGTCCTCTCAAAATCGAATAGACAGGTTTTGGCAGAAAACCTGACGAGGATGAATGCCAGCGCGTCCGTTTCTTCCGCGCGGTTTATGGTGCTGATGGGAGAAGCCGGCATTGGTAAGACACGCCTGGCGGAAGAGGTCGCCCGCGAAGCCTTACAACGCGAATGGGCTGTGATTTGGAGCAATGCCTACGCCCAGGAGAGCGGCATTCCTTATCGTGTATGGACTGAAGCATTACGCAAGCTGATAACTCAGGAACTCTGGCAAGAAGCCGGGGTATCTGCGCAAAAACAACTCTACCAACCACTCAAAGCGCTCCTACCAGAATTACAGGAGCTATTGCCACAGTCCGCCAGCCAGCGCTCGTCAAGCGCTTACAGCGCTTCATCACCCGAACAAGAGCAACTACAACTGCGCGAAGCTGTTTATGACCTGTTCACCACCATCAGCGCTCATAAGCCTCTCATGATCGTGCTGGATGATATACAATGGGCAGATAGAAGCAGTTGCGAACTGCTTGGCTACCTTGCTCGCCGCTTGCAAGGCCATGCCATCGCCGTACTGGCCACATGCCGCGACCAGGAGCTTTCAAGCTCGCATTCCTTGCGTTCCCTGTTTGCCCATATGCAACGCGAACATACCGTTGAGATGCTCCACGTCCAGCCACTCACCGACGCGCAAATTGGCATCCTCGTCTCCAATTTGCCACAAAAAACCGTGCAGCATATTCAAATCCAGGCCGGTGGAAATCCTTTCTTCGCCGAAGAGTTAGCATCCTTCTTTCATACAGGAGCAGCAATTGGCGAGCATCAACCTCAGACGAAATCCGCTGAAACCAGCTTACCGGCAACGATTATCGCTGCTCTCGACCAACGGCTCAATCGCCTCAGTGCGGCATGTTACCAACTCCTGAGTACAGCAGCCGTATTGGGCAGGTCTTTCGGGTTCCCTCTCATAGCCACGATTGAAGCAAAAAACACCGGCTACGACGAAGATGCCGTGCTCGATCTACTGGAAGAGGCGCTACAATCCGGCATACTGGCCGAGGAAGGCACCGGAACCCGTATCAGTTATTCTTTCTGGCACCCACTCTTCGCCACCCATCTGTATAACCGCCTTTCCTCCACAAAGCGCGCGCGGCTACACCGGCGAGCAGCAGAAGCGCTCCAACAAATCTATGCCGGGCGCGAACACGAACTGGCGGCCACCATCGTGCGGCACCTCGTGAACGGTGGAGCAGAGCCAGCGCGGATTGCGCACTATGCGGAGATGGCCGCGAACTATGCCTATAACCTCTCCGCCTATGCCGAGGCCGAACGATACTATCGCCTGGCGGTTGAGTACATCGAAAAAGACCACCTGGCAAGCGACGCTGCTACCAGCTTCGAGGCGCGATCTCGCCTGGCATTCCTCCTGGAACGGCAAGCCGAATGCACGCGCATCCAGGGAGATTTCAAGCAAGCTCGCTCCCTGTTTGAACGTGTCCTCGAGACCCGCGCCTCCTTGCAAGAGAGCCAATCCATCTCTCCGGCTCCTCCAGGCCCTGTGCCATCGCCCCTTGACCCGGCGATGGAAGCGCAAATCCAGGCCCTATTATGGGGTGAAATTGGTTGGACATGGCGATACACGGGTGATACCGCTCAAGCAAGGGCATGTTGCGAACGTGGTGAGCAGCTATTACGGGATGCCGGCATAAGCGCTGGACCCGCCTGGGCAAGGCTCCGCTTTCAGCAGGCAAGCCTCTCCTGGCAGCAGGGCCAGTATGAGGAAGCGCGCCATGCCATCGAGCAGGCTTTACACCTGTTTGAATCCACACCGCCACTCGCCACAGCAAAAGATGCAGACCTTGCATCACTGACCCGTACAAGGCGAACATTGTTGGGCGACCCCGTTGACCTTGGGCGCGCCTATGCCCTGCTGGGAGCTATCCTCAACGCCACAGGGCAGCGCACAGAAGCCCTCGCCTCTATGGACAGGGCCCTCGCCATTTACCAGCAGAACAACCGGCAGCGCGAGATTGCCCATGTCTGCTGCAATATAGGCCACATCCATCTCAAAAAAGCGGAATACCAGCGCGCGGAAGCCTACTTGCGGCGCTCTCTCGACCTGGCAGAACGTAGCGGCGATACACCCCTCATCGCCGTCGTCTTCCACAATTTAGGAGAGTTGGCCGCCTCCGCCGGCAAACTACTGGAAGCGACGGCTCTTTACAAACGAAGCCTGGAACTGGCCCAACAGTTCAACGACCGCGAATACCTCAGCCTGTGGAATGCCGACCTTGCAACCGTGCTGCGAGAGCAAGGTCACCTTGCCGAAGCCACCACGTGCGTAGGGCAGGCATTATCAACCGCTCGCGCCATACGCAATGCTCCATGCATTGGCCTGGCGCTCGTCGTATTGGGCGAACTGCGTATCGCGCAAGCCACAGTTGCATCTCCGGCGCGCACTCCCCCCGACCAGGCCAGCGCTACCGCCGTGACAAAGCAACGCAACAAAAGGCCAACCACAGGCATTCCCCCGGTCGTATTGCTTGCCCGTGCCAGGGCCACCCTGCGCCACGCCCTCGCCCTGCCTGGATTAGAGGCCGAAACGCGAACCAGGGCGCAATTAGCCCTCGCCCATCTCGCCCTGCTCCTGCAAGATCGAGAAGCTGCCCGCCAACACGCGACACAGGCCATCGAGGAAGCAAATCATCACGAATTGATGGCTTTGCTCGCCCGTAGTCAACAACTCGTGCGCGCCCTGGCCAGGGATTCTTCGTTGCACTCAGAATGACAGGGCCTGCGCGCAGGCCTGTCATTCTGAGTGCAACGAAGAATCTTCCAAAAAATCTGGTACGCGCCTCTTCAACAGGCAGCGTTCTTCCTCCTACAGAATTTTTATCCTCCCTCTTCAAGAATGCCATAAAAAAGCACAATACCGCCCGCTATCGTCAAGTATACTTCCAGTAATGCGAATATAGTCCTTACCTGTCCTGGTCGCCCGCCGCGACCTATGTTTCTGATCGGTAGGGCACCGGATTCGACAGGTCATATACGCCATCTTCAATCCGCTAGAAGGAGCATCCTATGCTACATGTCATGCTCGATCTTTATCACTGCCGTCGTGATTTGTTGGCAGATCAGCTTTTTTTACGACGGGTACTTGACGAATATCCTGCACGTATCGCTATGGAAAAAGTAAGTCTGGTGGAATTGCGCTATATTGAGACAACTAACCCACTCGATGCCGGTTATTCGGGATTTGTCATTATTGCCACCAGCCATGTCAGCCTGCACGCCTGGCCCCCTTATGGCATGGTCAACATCGACATCTTTTCCTGCGAACATTTCGATGTAGATGATGTAGCCACCTTTGCGAAGAGCATGTTTCAAACAAATGATCTAGAAGTGCATGTGGTACAACGCGCAACTCGCTCTCCTCGTATCCCGCTGCGCCCGGCGTCCATCGGTCTTGCCAGCCCCGCTCCGGGGTGGTAGGGGCCGATTGATCGGCCCGCGTGCCAATTTCCATACTATTTTGTTAAACAACATCATCGCGCCCTGGGGGAATCACTACTTTAAAGGATTTGAGGATGAGAATCAAAATCATAGCAGGTCTGGCATTTTTCCTCAACGTCATCCTCTTTGCAACCTACTACTCGGTGGCCAGGGAGGCCCTTGGCCGCTTTGACCCCATCATTTTTTCGTACTTTGAGATGATGGCGCTTGTCCCGGCTGCCATCTGTATCATTCTCCTGTCATGGCGCGAGATAAGCAGGGCAGTTGTGAATCGTGGTTTCATACTCGGCAGTTGTCTCTGCCTGTCGCTCTTCACAATAGGGATTGCCCTCAAGTATACTACTGCTACCAGTACTGCTTTTTTCCCTTCGTTGAATGGCTTCTTCGCAGCCCTGATCGCGTGGCTCTTTTTCCGCCAGCCTATTAGCAGGCTAACGTGGTTCGCAGGTATACTCTCCATCGCCGGAGCGCTCCTCTTAATCACGAACACTCCCATGGGAGATGTTCGAGGGTCGTTGATTGCCTTTCTCGGCGGTCTCTTTTTTACCTGTTATGTGTTTCTTGGTGATCACCAGCACAAGGATACAGCCGCCCACTGGCCTCTCTTTGGCATAGAATTACTCACCATGGCAGTATGGGCTAATCTGATCGTTTTATTATTCGGTAACTGGCAGGCGGTTCATCCTCAATTGCCGAAAGATATCTGGGTCGTGTTGTATATCGCCGGGGCGTGTACATTTCTGCCGGTACTCATTACTGTGCTGATGCAGAAGCACATCTCTGCCGTCACCATCTCATTTATCTACATCCTTGAACCGATCCTGGGGGCGGTGATTGCCAATATCTACCTGCACGAAACGCTTCCTCTCCCCGGATATGCGGGCGGAGCGCTGGTGGTTGTGGGAGCAGTAATTCACACATGGGGATCAATCATTCGCCCCGCCAACGAGCCTTCCGCGCAGAAATTACTCGTTCAGGCGCTCTCCCCTCTGCCGCTTCCAGAACCGGTCATCTGGGAGATACGCTCTCACAGGCAGGTGGGAACCATACCCTATGGACTGGCGAGAAAAGGAGAAAAGATACTGGTACGCCGCCGCCGCCGGCAGCGACTACAGCGTTTAGGACAACTTGAATCTCTACCAGCTGTGGGGGTGTACCACGTGCCAGATACATCTGTACTCTACAATGGTCGCCCGCTGATGAATTTTGACGATCAGCTGGGGGAATGGGAACAGGCCCGCAGGCACAGCAGCTGGTCCCTGTCCGCTGTCTCTACAGCACGGGAGAAATGGGAACACCATGAAACGTAACGACACTGCTGGTGATTTCTGTATGCTCTATATAGAGCCTCTGGACGATAAAGCGGCCCTGTTTGAGGCAATTCGAGGCCAGCAGAAGCCGGTAGTACTCATGTTACCTGGTCAACTTAAAACCCGGATATTCCAGCGTCCAGAGGATTATGCCGATCTCAAGCACCTGAAGCGCAAATTCAATATCGCGATCATCTTTGTGACCGCGGGAAATGAACATCTTCGGCAGCTGGCGACACGCCATGGTTTCCCGGCCTATCTCTCAATCGAGGCGCTTTCACGAGCAGTAGCCCTGGGGCAGGTATCGCTCTCTCATCAGCGCACGCTGGCTAAAACGGGTCCGCTCAGCCCTCCTGTTCCCTCTACTCAGGGCCGATCAATCGGCGCTGGGCGCGATGAATCGGCCCCTACGCCCTTGCAAGGCTCCCAGTCATGGGGCCGATCAATCGGCGCTGGGCGCGATGAATCGGCCCCTACGCCTTCCCACAACCGCGCATCACCATCCCATCCCTCACAGGTTACATCGCGGAAAACAGTGCCACTCTCGCCGGTGGCAGATAGCGCTTTCAACCTTTCTTCCCCTCCTGGCACATTCCCCTCCTGGCCTACCCAGGAGAGGCGCCAGGCGCAGCCCCTACCGCCGGCGAACATCAAGGTACGCCGTAGAAGAACGCCAGTGACCCTCACTATTTTACTCTTGCTGGTTCTGGCCGGAGCAGGCGCGGGTTCTTTCATGGTCTTCTTCCATACTCTCCCTACAACTGATCCACCAACGCTACAGGTTGTTGGGTACCTGAACTTTATAAGCAGCGGCCAGTTAGCCGCGGATAGCAGCCAGGGAATCGATGACCAGGTCCAGCTTGACCTGCATCATCTTCCCCAGCCTGCTCCAGGTAAAAGCTATTATGCCTGGTTACTGGGCGACGAAAACCGCAGTGATTTGCAATCCATCCTGCTGGGAAAACTGGTCGTAGACGCGGGCAGCGCTCAC
Source organism: Ktedonobacteraceae bacterium (assembly GCA_035653615.1). Taxonomy (NCBI): domain Bacteria; kingdom Bacillati; phylum Chloroflexota; class Ktedonobacteria; order Ktedonobacterales; family Ktedonobacteraceae; species Ktedonobacteraceae bacterium. The sequence continues at coordinate 65,668 of DASRBN010000004.1, forward strand.
CTGTTCTATAAAGGCGATGCCCAACACACCAACCTGCTCGCCATTTGCAGCCGTTTTCTGATCACCGAAGAAGACGACTGGCCCATGCCCATAACACCATCTCCTGACTATAGCGCCTGGCGCTATTATGGCGCATTTCCCCAGACACCGGACCCGCATGACAAAGATCATGCCAGTTTCCTCGACCACCTGCGCTACCTGCTGGCCTCAGACCCCTTGTTGAATGACATGCAGTTACCAGGCGGTCTCAACAACTGGTTTTATCGCAACACCAGCCAGCTCCTGGCATTGGCGATCAGCGCCAGGAATACCTGGGAAGAAAGCAAGGACATCAACGCTGTGCGCAATCAGGCCATCACTATCCTCTCCTACCTGGATGGACTCTCATTCTTGCAACAAGATATGCCCGCTACTACTCCTATGCCAGCACTTTCACCGCTCGCTGCCGTCGGCCTGCTAGATATGAACCGGCCTGACCAGAGTCCCGATAGTTATCTCTCCTCCATTGTCTATCACCTCAACGGCCTGGTCAATGCCCCCGGCTCTCCGCCAGCACTGCGCGTCAATATAGCCACTATCCTTAAAGCAATCAGCGATGTGCGTGCCTGGCTTCAAGCATTGCATGATGAAGCCAGGCACATCATCACCATGACGAATGATCAGCTGGGCCAGCCAGCATCGCTCACCATCCTCAACGACATGGTTGACCAGGCCGGCTATGCCTATTCAGGTCAGGCGGATGCCCTGGCAACCGGCAGAGTAAAAGAAGGAGCGACCTGGATTCACGACGCTTTACAGGCCCTCGCCACGCTCGCAGTCACAACCTACAGCGCCGGTAGTTCCATCCCCGAAATAGCGCCAGGTAGCAGGCCGGTCGCGGAACATCCTTCTAGAAGCGAGGGCAACAGATGACCACACGCAACATTGCCTACACCCTGCTGGCCCTCTGCCTGCTCTGCGGCCTCATCGCTGGCATCTTCTCCCATCCCATTGAGGCCGCCTTAACGCTGCCCCAGATGAACGCCGCATTGCCAACGCCCGCAGCAACACAGGCCCCAGGCGCTATCCCTACGACGCCTATCGCGCCATCTCCAGCAGCGAATGCTCCCAACACGTTGGCCAGGGATACCTTCCAGCGCCCCGACCAGCTGTTTTGGGGAAAGGCTTCGGATGGGCAGCTCTGGACCGGTGATGCCAACGGCAGTGACACGTTCTCAATTGTGCGAAACGCAGGCCAGGTCAATGGCCAGCCGGGAGTCTATAACGCCATCCTTGGGCCTGCCTCCACCAATGCCGAAGTTCTCTTCACCGCCTCCGTCAACCATTTCAATCCCGCCACTGTCAATATTGGAGCAGTATTGCGTTGGAAGGACGGCAACAACTGGTACAAGGCATTCATCAACGGCACAGAACTGGTCATACTCAAGCGTATCGCCGGTACCACAACAAGGCTCGGCAGCGTCCCGTTCAGCGCCGTCGATGCCTTATCATATACACTACGCTTCCGTGCCATAGGAGCGACCCTCTTTGCCAAAGCGTGGCCCGCCAATACGCCTGAGCCGGCGAGTTGGATGCTTACCGTGACCGACACGAACAGGCTCCTCCTCTCCGGGTCTGCCGGGCTGCGCGCCGCAGTCGAGGCCGGCACAGTCGTCAAAGTAACGTCATTCCTCGAAACGAGCGTCGCGGATACCATCTAAAAGAAAGCGCCTGAATAATACGATGACTGAATATAGCAAAATGTTAGCAGCATACTTGAGAGACGCGTACATCTCTCATAAGTGGACCAGGCTCGTGCTGTGCGTTGCGCTAGGAATGACTTGCGTCCTGTTGTGGTGGCTATCCGGTGGCTTCCCACCCTGGGCCTGGCGCTTCCTGGCGCAGGTAATGCCACGACTGCCTGAGTTGTGGCAACAGCGCGGCCTCGCCATCCTGTTGCCATTTGCCGGCCTGCTATTACAGTCAATCGCGCTACTTATTGCCTGGGGTGGGCTTATAATAATGGCCATACGAATAGCCTCTCACTGGCTGCAAGAGCGTCGGGAACTTCAACACTTCGATCAGGATGTACAGGGGGCACGGGAGCTGACAAACACGATGCAACATGTCATTCTGAACGCAGCGAAGAATCCTCCTGTGGCGAGCGGGATTCTTCGCTGCGCTCAGAATGACATGGCATGTGCTCCTCGCAACCGGCAATTGCAAGATAGCCAGCAATTGCAAGATAGCCGGCAGTTGCAAGATAGTCCTCCCCATATCATCACTGACCCTGACCCGACTATGATTCATCTGCCCTCCCTGGTGCCGGACTCTGCTCTCATCTCAAATGAACTGGTAGAGCAGGTAACCATGCCACTAACCCATGTCAGAGCCTCACCTGCCCCGGCGGGCGCGGCTCCTATTCACAACGTTGCCTATCAAACATCATCGCAACTGGTTGTCGCGACCGGCCTGGACACTGGCATTAAGCGCAAAGGCAAACCGAACGAAGACAACCTGCTCGCTTTTGAGCACATACGGACCCTCAAAACCGGGACGGTACCCATTGGCTTTTTCGCGGTAGCAGACGGTATGGGCGGTCACGAAAACGGGCAGGCAGCCAGCCGCCTGGCAACCCGCGTCTTGCGTGAGACAGTGCTGCCGGCCCTGCAAGCTGCTCCAGAGGACGAAAATTTTCCTGAGCTTCTCATCGAAGGCATACATCGCGCAAATCTGGCGTTGTACCAGCAAAACAGGCGGCAGCAGAGCGATATGGGAACAACAGTCACCGCGGCAATGATCATCGGCGACACTGCTTATATAGCCAATGTAGGTGATAGTCGCACCTATCTCTACCGCTGTGAGCAGGGACTTACTCAAATTACGCGGGACCATTCGACGGTTGCCCGGCTGGTAGAAGCCGGAGCGATCACACGCGACGAAGTGTATACCCATCCCATGCGCAACGTCATCTATCGCAGCCTCGGCGGGAAAGTCACTGAGACGGTCGACACCTTTACAGTACAACTGCAGAGCGGCGATATCCTGGTACTGTGCTCCGATGGCTTATGGGAAATGGTACATGACCCGGATATCGAAACCATCATTCGCGCCTGTTATCCCTATCCGTCGCAAATCAGCGCCATGCTCGTACAGGCAGCGCTCAATCGCGGCGGGAAAGACAATATCAGCCTCGTCGTCGTTTACATCAACGCCTCCTGCGCCGCGCCAGGGAAAGCCGCCCCCGATTCAACGGCTTCCATCTTCAAGCGGCCCTGTATTTTGAGGACGAATTGCGGAGAGTTGTAGCGGTCCTGATATCGGGAATCGCCTTACTCCCAGCGCCTTTCCTGGTTCCACCTGCCTCGTTTCCGGCACAGCTTCTGGCGGCCTGTGCTGGTCCGGGACATATGGTGAGGCAGCTGGATAAGCCATCGCTGACCGTCCTGCTTGGCCAGGTGGCATTGCGGGATCGGGCATCAGAGATGATCTTTCGTTATGTGGCAATGGTGCCGGGGGCATCATTGTTTGGAGTCTGCCGGCAGCGGGCGTCCCCTGGATGCGCAGGGCCAGCACCAGGCGGTTGATCTCCAACAGATCAGAACAGGATGATGGCAGTATCAAAGGCGCTCCCACGGCGCTGCGCTCAAACGCCGCGCTCAAATCATTCAGGCCGCGCGCCAGCTGTTGCGCGTAAGCGGTCATTTGCCCCAGGCGCGTAAGGCGATCAGCCATCAGGTTCAAACTACCCGCCAGCGGCATCAAAGGGCCGCTCTTCAAGGTCGCTCGCGCCCGCAGGTTGCCGTTGGCCAGTTGAGCCTGTATATTCTTGAGATGCTCAATACCCTCTTCTAGCAAGATATTGTGCGCCGTTATCTGCCTCGCCTGTTCCTCTATCCGTTGATTCGCTCTTTCCAGGTCCTCAAGCGCCTCTGCCTGTTTGCGCGCTAAGCGAACATTCTCCCACAGCGTATACATCTGCCGCGTTATCACCAATGCTACCACTGCTATCGTCGAGAAGACCAGCACAGGACGTATGGCTTGCTGACCGGCGTCGTTGGAAAAAACGTTAGCGCTTAAAGCTAAGAAGAGGAACGTCAGCAGCAGGTAGGGGATAAAGTTTACCGGGCCAAAACCTTCGCGTTCCGCCGCATACTGCATGCGTTGTTCAACAACGGATGCCGGAGTCGCCGGGAAGAAACGGCGTATGCAAGCTGCGACTCCAATCGTCATCAATCCCAGCGGCCACCCCAGGTCAATCCAGGTCGCCTCCACATATGTCCCGGCATTCTGCTGAATATTGAACACAAAATCCGAAGTCACGAAAAAGCACAGCCCCAATCCGACCAGAAATAGAGCAGTACGCCGGGCAGTAGCTTGATAGGCCCGCCCCTGACCTCGCAAGAGTAGGAATACAACACAGCTCAGTAGAGCCGTATCGCTGATAGGATAGTACAGCCCTAAAAATTTGGCGAGGCTGGCTTCTCCTGGCGCCTGTGCAAGGGAGCCAAGCAACAAATACCAGGCAATAGCCAGGATAGAACCCATAGAGATCAGGCTATCCACCAGTAGCAACAAACGTTTGCCTCCCGGCTCAGGGGATGGCTGCAAGAGCAGGCCAACGAAAACCAGCACAGGAAAACTGGAGTACCCAACATCTGCAATCGAGGGAAAAGGCGTCTCGCCCATAGACATGTAGTAACGCCAGAAGGTCTCACCAACTCCCCACATAATTACGCCCAGACTGATCAATATCCAGCCCACCCACTCGTACCCGATCCATGGTTCGACATGCTCCTCCCTACGCGTCACGGCGCATACACTGATGAATGCCAGGGAGCCACCTATGAATGCGCCCGTCAGCGGAGAAAACTGACCAACGGTGTGCGCAAAAGAGCCCCCGAGATGAAAAACGACAATGGTAATCATAGCCGCCGCTACACACATCACCCCCTTGACGATTGTTCGCCATGATACTTGCATATACTCCTCCCATTCAAAAAACGTACAGAGCCTTTCGCTGTGAGCTGGCTGGGACGGCAACAATACAATTTGCCGCACCATACATAAGTCTACATTGGAAAACTTTACGTTCTCTCCTATTTTTCTTCCGTTTGTAGTAAGAGTAAGCGAACAGGCACCAGGCGCTGTCCCTACAAGATTCGACTGTAGGGACAGCGCCTGGTGCCTGTCCTGGTATTTTAAAAATGCAGGTGAACAACGTCATGAGTAGTAAGAGGAGAAAGTCATAGCGGACAAAAGTGCTTACCATGCCTGCTGCAAGCGAAAAGGCAGGGCGTGACTGCAAGGCTCATGAACGCCGGACATCTTCGTATAAGACAAAATATTGTAAAGCAAATCTTATACCGTCTTATGATTGCTTTTTCTATCGATTTTGTTTGTGCATATAGTACAAGTAGTAAACATTGTGATGCAAATTGGCACATTTTGCGCTAGACATTGCGTACAGAATATGCTAAACTTTGTTTTGTCCCTACAGTTTCATGTTAGCTACAAGTATCTGAGAGCACATTTTTGGCGATTGAGATTCTTCGCTTCACTCAGAATGACATGTTCCAGGGCATGTCCGGGGCATATCATTCTGAACGAAAGAAGCCGAAGCCCTGAGCGGAGCGAATGGGGAAGAATCTCTGAATGTTCATGGTTATTCACCTGTGAGAGAGCTGGCGTATGAGTTCAAAAACGCGGGCGATCACGCTCGAACAGTTATCTCAGGATTCTTCTGTCATGACTATGAGGGAAGATCCTGGTTCTCAGCTTTATCCCCCCTCGAATGGAAGCGTAGCTCAGGCCGTTATCGTCAAAAACCCATATGCTGTCATCGAGCGTTTAACTCAGGCCCTTTCGCCGCATCATTCCCTCGCCGCCCTGCTTCACTCCCTCGCCGCGCTTGTACAGGAAGTGCTGGGCATAGACCTTTGTCTCGTTATGCTCGTCGATGAAGCCAATAGCATCCTTTCCACACAGGCAACCTCACCTGATTTGAGCAACTACGAGCTACATTTTACCCCTTTTGAGTCCGGTCACGTTCCCTGGCAAAAGCTGCGAGTGTTCAACACAGAAGGTCAATTACCAGCCCTTACTGTTCAGGAGCAGGAGCAATTGAACCCGCTTAAACAGGTACAGTATGAGATGCTACGTGCTATCCCGCTTAGTATCGGTGACCAGAACCTGGGATTGCTGCTTTGCTATGCCAGTAAAAATCGCGATTATGGCAGAGAGGAGCTGGTTTTACTACGATCCATCATAAGCCAGGCTTCCCTCGCCATTCAGAATCGCCAGCTCGCGCGTACACCAACATCTCGTAACCTTCTGAAAGCTTTTTTTGATGATCTGCTCTCCCCTGAAGCTGGCAAAGAAGAATCGTTGCGTGGGCGAGCAATTGCCCTTGGTTGTGATCTTGCGCAGCCTCATGTCATGCTGATGATAGCAATGGGATACCTCTCCTGGTCCGCCGTGACAGGATTCCACAACCACAATCATAAGGCATCACAGGTTCCTGTTTCAAAGCGACAAACAGGGAAGCAGAGTAGTAAGTGTGGGGGCGGTGGTGGATGTAGGGTGGGGGAGCTTGCTCCACCAGATGAAGAGGAGTCGCCCGCGGAAGCAGAACATATTGTAAACAACTATGCCGCCCGGCTAATAAAGCATCAGGTGCAAGAACACTCTCCCGGTTCGCTTGTGGATGAACGCGAGAACCTGCTGTACTGTCTTCTACCTCTCAATAGTTCTGGAGATGTACTCACCTGGCTACCAGCTCTTATCCAGCAGGTACAAGTCGAGCAGCGCATCCAGATGTTTGCCGGTATTGGCAATCCCTATGCAGATGTGTACGATTACAAGAAAGGCTTTGCGGAAGCTGAGGCGGCCCTGCGTATAGGACCATGCCTTACACCTGGATCCAATATTACTCATTTTAACGAACTGGGTGTCTACCGGTATATCTATGAGTTCGCTTGCTCCAACACATTGGATGATATCTACCTGGAAAAGATCGCCGCCATTACCTCCTATGACCAGCAGCGCAAAAGGTCTGAACTTCTGGATACCCTCGAAATCTTCCTCGAAACTGGATGCAACATCAAAGATACTTCCGAGCGGCTTCACCTGCACCGCAACACAATCATTCAGCGCTTAAAGCGCATCCAGGACCTCTCCGCAATCAGCCTGGATCACCCGCAGCAGCGGTTGTGGCTACAAGTTTCCCTCATGGTCCATAAATTGCGTAAGCATCACGCTTCTCTCTGCTTGCGCTCTGACAAGACCATCAGCACATAGCCGGTTTCAAGAATGGAAGAGATCTCAATGCCAAAGCTACGCATCTTCAAGCGAGTACGGGAAAGGACATTGCGGACGGGCCGCATCTCTTGATCCCATACACCCGCAAGTTGCGCCTCGTACAACTTTTGGCGACTGCGCTCAACCGTTGAATCAGAGATATGCCCGTGATTAAAACTCGCCAGCATGACTTCATAAGGGCAGTAATGCGGATACGACTTCAATAGTGGCATAAGCACACTCAATTCACTGCTGGTGAACTGTTGCTGTGCTAACATGTAGGGATGAGGTTTACCAGGATCATCGGCAATCAATGAGAGCGTACCCAGGGAAACATTCAAAGCCAACGTCCATTCTGCGGGCAGCAGCCCTTCTAAGGAGAAGTGCAGAATCTCTTCATCGCCTGTTTGCACCTGGTAGACAGGGGGGTTTATTTTACGAAGGGATACTTTTTGCATAACGCTACTCCTTGTCTCGCACGTGCATGTGTCCTGTTGGGCAGGTTCCGAAAATCAAGCTATAATTTCCTGAGCTTCACCTCTCTACCTCGCCCCTGTTCCAATATGTTTTCATTACACCTCCTTCCTACTTATTTGTTTGCCACCCAATAACCGCCTATACGCTACAATTTGCATCCGTTACGTTTATTTTTATACCTTCTCTTCGGATTTACTTCCGTAGGGGCGATGGCCTGTCCTCGCCCTCGATAAGAATACTGGTGCCACTACACATGTTTTTAAATGAAAACATGTATATGATAAACATTACACTAGTTTTTGCGAAAAGGCAAGAGTTTAAGGAGGTTCTTCGCATCAAATAATGAAAAATGATCCATTATTCTGATAATACAAAACAGTTGTTTTGTAGAGGGAAGCATATGGAATCGAGCCGCTCCCTCTGGGGTGCTGAGGGGAGCGGCTCGATTCTACGAAGGCTATGCAGTTCTCGCGTTTTTCCTCGTTGAGGCGGTCATGAGCATATAGCCCGTCTCTAAAATGGATGTAATACTCATGCCAAAGGGTCGCACCTTGAGCCGAACGCGGGAGAGTACATTGCGCATCGGTCGCATTTCCCGCTCCCAGGTGCCGCTCTCCAGCGCGTTTTGTAAACGCTCTCGATATTGCGTGATTATCTCTTCGGTAACGTTACTGTTATAGAAGCGAGCGTAAATGACTTCGTGGGGACAATAGTGAGGATATGCTTCCAGCAGTGGAAGCAGCAGGCTCATCTCGCTAAAGGTGAATTGTTGCTGCGCTATCAAACGCGCCCGCTCGCCATCCCGGCGACCAAGGTAGGAGAGCGTGCCGGAGAGGGTATTTAAAACCAGCACATGTCCCGGCGGTAGAGCACCTTGCATAGAAAAATACCGGAACCGGCCATCGTTCTGTTTTATAGAAGAGGCAGTATTTCTTTCTTTAGAAAGAGCTACTGGTTGCACATTGTTTCTCCTTCCTTGTGCGTCCCGCTGCTGTTTCGCGGCAGCAAATCAAGCAGGATAGAGGCAATACACTTTCTAAAAGAAATTATGTCAAGAAACGTGTACATAAGGAAGAACTTATGTTATCATTTCTCTTAACAGATTTATCATTTTTTTCTGACCAACGAAGGGGATGATGATGAGTGCATCAAAGGATTTCCCTCAGCCTCGCCTGCGACTCGCGGAAGCGCGGACCCTTCACGGTTGGTCGCAACAAGATGTAGCCAATCGCATTGGCACAACGCACGTCAATATCAGCCGTTGGGAGCGCGGAATCACGAAGCCAGGTCCCTATTTTCGCCGCAAGCTCAGTGAGCTATATGGCAAGAGCGAAGAGGAACTTGATCTTGGGCCAGGTCTCGATGGAGTTGCCGCAACATCTCTCCTCGTATCCGATGAAGCTTTATACGATCCCGCTATCCCTCCTCCACCTCCCACAGGCCTGGTAGGGCGTGATCATGAACTCGTTCAGATCAAGCGGCGCCTGCGCGAGGGTAACAGTGTTACGCTTACGGCGCTCAATGGCTTACCCGGTGTAGGAAAAACAACATTGGCGATAGCGCTGGCACATGACCCAGAAATACAGGCCCATTTTTCTGATGGCATCTTGTGGGCAGGGCTGGGACCACATCCAAATTTGCCGGGGACTTTGAGCCACTGGGGAACCCTGCTGGGCATATCATTGGCCGAGATGGCGACATTAAACGGCAATGAGGCATGGGCCAGGGCGCTCCACAATGCCATCGGCTCTCGTCGTATGCTGCTGGTACTTGACGACGTGTGGCAGGTTGAAGACGCGCTGGCATGCAAAGTGGGAGGTACTAACTGTGCCTACCTGGTTACTACCCGATTTCCTGGCATCGCCGCTTACATTGCAGTGGACGGGGCTACTGCAATTCAGGAATTGGATGAAGAACATAGCCTGCAGCTTTTGAGATTGCTGGCCCCCGAAGTAGTCAAGCGTGAAGAGAAGAAGATTCACGATCTCATACACGCAGTCGGCGGTCTCCCTCTCGCGCTCACCATCATGGGAAATTACCTGCGCAAACAGGCGTATAGCGGACAGGCACGGCGTGTCCATGCGGCGCTGAGAAGGTTAAGTATAGCCGAGGAGCGATTGCAACTGAGCGAACCGCGCAGCCCGGTAGAAAGCCATAGCAGCCTGCCCGCGAGCGTCCCTTTATCTTTGCAATCAGTCATCGCTATCTCGGACCAGCTGTTAAGTAAACAGGAGCGCGAAGCGCTCTACGCTTTGTCGGTCTTTCCTGCCAGGTCGGGTAGCTTCTCCGAAGAAGCCGCTCTAGCCGTCACCAACAGTTCTGTAGAGGTGCTGGATGTCTTGATGGATAGAGGGCTTCTGGAGAGCAGCGGATCAGGGCGTTACACGCTGCACCAGATCATTGCCGACTACGCGCGAGCCCACTTGCGAGAAAACGCGGCATTTGAACGCTTAATGGCATACATCACCCACTATGTAGAAAAGCACAAAACGGACTATGAATTGCTTGAACTTGAGAGCGGGATCATCCTCGTAGCGCTGGATAAAGCATATGAAATGGGATGGAAGGCAATGCTGGTAAGCGCGGTCATCAACTTCACTCCTTTTCTCCTACTACGAGGGCAATACACGCTAGCAGAACAATACGCGGGGTATGCATACGAGGCGGCCAGCAAATTGGACGATAATTATGGCATTACCAGCGCGTTGCTCTATCTTGGGCAGATCATGATGAAACGAGGCAGTTACCCGCTGGCAACAACCTATCTCCGGCAAGGATTGACCCTGGCACGCCAGATTGGAGACCATGAACGGACCAGCGCCTTACTTAATGACCTTGGATGGGTAACCTGGAAACAGGGAGACTATGCACAGGCAGAGGCCTATTTACAGGAAGGATTGGTCCTGGCACGAGAGGTCGGAAATAGTGAGCGTATTAGCGACCTGCTCGAAATACTGGGTTCTGTAACAGCCAGCGAAGGAAATTACACGCAGTCGGAAAAGTACCTGCAAGAAGCCCTGCTGCTCGCAAAGGATATTGGAGACCGCGAACGTATTTGCAGCATACTTATCAACCTGGGCGCAACAGCGGGCGAACAGGGAGATCACCATCGCGAAGAAATCTGTTATCAGGAAGGCCTCTCCCTTGCTCGCGAGATTGGACATCGCGAGTGGATCAGCCTCCTGCTCATCAACTTGGGAGATCTGGCAGGAGAGCAACAGAACTACTCGCAGGCAGAAGAGTACTTTCGAGAAGGACTGGCCCTGGCACGCGAGATTGAGCATCGAGAGCGTATCAGTGCCCTCCTTAGTAATCTTGGCTCCATCACCTGGAAGCAAGGAAACTACGTACAGGCAGAGGCATATCTACAAGAAAGCCTGGAACTGGCACATCAAATTGGCAATCCTTTACTGATAGCAAACGCCCTTTATGAGTCAGGCATGCTCTACCTCCATTGGCAAAAGAGAGAAAAAGCTGAGGCCAGGTTTCATGAGATGCTCACAACCATTCCTGAAGGAGACCAGGAACTCGCGGCACAGGCGCAATATGGCTTAGCCATCGCCGCCGCCGCCTCCGGTAATATCTTTGAAGCGCGGAAAAGGGGAGAAGCCAGTCTGAAAGTCCTCGAAGCCATGGGGCATCGCACTGTTAAAGAAGTCAGGAGCTGGTTAGAAACCCTCATTCCTTAAAGCCGTAGGGGCCGATTGATCGCGCCCACCATCGATTGATCGGCCCCGTGTCCATTGCTGGAGTCTTTTGTCAAACATCATCAGGGACGAAAACGCCTGTAGGGATTGATCTCTCGCGTTACCTCATCAAAACTGTGCTGTTGTATCACCTGAATAGAATTCTGAGCATTACTTGTGGGCGATGCGGCATGGCTCGCCAGCACTGGTGTAAATACAAGGTATGCTGCGATCAGCATCAGTACCATCAGTGGTAAAATCCAGCGCAACAATCTTCTGAACATCATATTCCCCTCTCTTTAAGGCTGAGCAATCGTCTCGATTACCCCGCAGCCATCTTTCGTAAGGGCGTACCCTGGTGGTCGCCCTCCAATTTAAAATCCTGGTGGTTGCCCTCCCTAGATTTCAATACACATCGCGATGTACAGACCGGTTCCGGTGACCAGAAAAGATAGTAGAAGATAATTTTCAATCTTTCAGGTTTTTGTCTTGTACCGGCAAAAAAGTACTAGCGAGTTGCTCAGGTCGGGCATGTCATTCTGAGCGCAGCGAAGAATCTTCTTCCGCCCGGTACTTCATACCTACTCAAGGGCGCAAAATTGAAAAAACCGCGTGCATCACTATATTCCCTCAACGGAAGCGGGAAATGAGAGAGCCATGCTTCACAAGTAGTTGTTGCCTGTCCCTTATTGTGCGCGGCATGTTATTGTCCTGCACGACGAGGGACAGGCGGAAAGGAGAGAGGAGCATATGGGTTACAAAGACATCAAGCGCAAAACGTGTCCTGAGGATGAGGGAGATGCCATTCTGCTGGTAGATATTGAAACCGAGATGATCCCTAAAACGGATAAGAAAGGCCACAAGCAGTACTACTGTTTAGAAAGGCATCATACCTTTTCTGACGACGAGGGCGAGGAGGCCAGGCACGACAAAAAGAAGAAGGGCTGATTGCGCGGAAGAGTCCTGCTTATGCTGAAAACGGAATGTCCATATATTCCGCCTCGGTCCGAGACTGGGGGAGTGGCAGATGTTCTTCACACATCATCTGAAGATGTTCTTGTAGGGCTTCTTTCATCAGTTGCTCGACTTCTTCTCTCGTGTCTGCTACAGCAACGCACCCTGGCACATCAGGAGAATACGCGCCATACGAGTTTTCGCCTTTTTCGATAATGACCAAGATTCGCGCCATCTCAATCCTCTTTCCCTATCTGAGCTTATTTAAAGACACTGAGCATGGTTCCAACAGGCATGTCCTTTCCAGGATGACCAGAGACCGTTACTATTCCCTTCTTTGTTGGATGCTTATAATGGCGATGATCTCCACGTACCCGCGCAAGATACCATCCATCCGTTTCTAGACGTTTGATGACATCACGTACCTTCACACAAACTGCCTCTTTCTTCCGTCCTTTCAGAAAAAGTATACCGCATCTCCCGAGAATGTGCTGGAGGAGTTTTATCAGCACCAATCAGATGAGTCAGCAAGCAGCCGCCTCTTCCGGTGAGCCCTATGTATTATCCATGCCTCTTCTTTCGATGCCAACCCGTTTACGAATCTACGTGTGTCACATTTATGATCTCCGTGTTTACCCCGATGCCAGGCAAACCCATTCCTGCTACAATGAAGGTGCCAGCTAAAGAAGCTTTCATGTGGCTTTCGGTTTCGTTTATAGATGAAAACGATATGAGGTACAACCGGAGCGCGTAAAAGGCTTACTTGTTAAAAGCACCGGCATAGTCACAAAAGGAGTGGGCATCATGGAAAGTATTGGAAACATGCAAAGCGATCAAAGAGCTGAAGCGCGCACCGATCGTATCTTCCCGGAAACGCGATGGCTCTCGGCCATCATTATCCCCTTTTTACTGGCCGCATTTGGAGTGCTCTACCTGTTGCCTGAGCATACAGGACAGTTGTTTGCGTGGAATATCCAGCCCCGCATGACATCCATGATGCTGGGAGAAGCGTACCTTGCAGGCGCCTATTTCTTTCTTCGAGCCGTTCTCTCACCTCGCTGGCATTGGGTTGCGGTAGGCTTTCTCCCCGTTACCACCTTTGCCACGTTGATGGGGATTACAACCATCCTACACTGGGACCGCTTCAATCATGGTAGTTTTGCCTTCTGGACCTGGGTGGTCCTCTACTTCACCACGCCCTTTCTTGTCCCGGCAGCATGGTGGCGCAACAGGAAAACGGACCCTGGCACACCTGAAGCCGGGGATGTGCTGGTTCCAGCCTGGATACGCTCGATCATCGGCGTCCTGGGCGTGGTGACAGTTCTCATCGGCCTCCTGTTCTTCGTGCTACCCGATTTCATGATCGGGGTCTGGCCGTGGAAGCTCACGCTCCTTACAGCACGAGTGATGGGAACGATGTTTGCGCTCGCGGGAGCCGGCGCAATCTGTATCGCGCTCGATGCTCGCTGGAGCGCCGTGCGTATTGCCTTCCAAAGCCAGATGATCGCGCTAGTGCTGGTGGTACTTGCTATCGTCTTCTCATGGGCCGACTTTCACCAGGCGAATCCGCTCACCTGGGTCTTTGTCGCGGGGATGCTTTTCCTTCTGCTAGCCAGTCCCCTGTTCTATCTCTGGATGGAGAGAAACCGGCGTCTATTGGCGGCCAGCAGTACCGGCAGATAACAAATGCGAGAGAGAAAACGCTCTGACCACCTGTGGTGAGGTAGTCCCATTAGCAAGCGTCTGCAAATGAGAACGTCTATTTTTTATCAAGTGAACGCGCTGAGCGCCAGGAGCCAGTCAGGATGACAAATACTATTGTATCTCCAACAAAAAAGTACAAACCTGTCCCTTTTATCAAAGGGGACCCGGTCGCCGGGAACTTGCTGGAATTTGTCAGAGATCGCCTGAGCTTGCTACAGCGCATGGCAGATCAAGGCGATGTGGTGGGCATGCGTTTTGGACGAGTTCCTGCTATTCTGTTCAACCGCCCGGAGGATATCCAGAGCATTTTAGTTGAGCACGCCGGTGACTTTGATAAAGGTGATCTGATTCACCATGTTTTTCGTCCCCTTATCGGTGATAGCATTTTCAGTAGCGAAGGGGATTTCCATCGCCGGCAGCGCGAGCTAATGGATCCGTCCTTGCAGCCCCATACAATCGCCAGCTACGCTGAAAGCGCGGGGTTTTACGGGGAGCAATTCCAGCAGGCCTGGGCCGAGGGCGCGATCATCGATATCCAGCGGCAGATGGCTGGCCTGTCCATGAGTCTTCTCGGGAAAGTCCTCTTCGATGCTGATGCATTGAGCGAAACGGACGAACTGGGTGCGGCGATCACTATGATGCTCGAGTATGCCGCACGAGCCATTTCGCGTTTTCTCCCCATCCCTTATAATTGGCCCGTCCCGCTCCACCGGCGCACCTATAAAGCTGTCGCGCGCATACGCAGAGACACTCAGCGTTTTATCGACGAGCGGAGAGCGAAACCCGGAGAGCGCACCGACCTGCTCTCACTACTGATGCAAGCGCGTGATAAGAGGGGCCAGCCGATGAGTAATGAGCAGTTGATGACCGAATGCCAGAGCCTGTTTGCAGCAGGGTACGAAGCTATGGTCACCGCCCTGAGCTGGAGCTGGTACCTGCTCTGCCAGCACCCGCAGATCTACACAAAGCTCCAGCAGGAAGTTGATGGTGTCCTGCAGGGCCGTACTCCCACGTATGCCGACATGGTGCATCTGCCCTCTTGCCTGCAAGTTTTTAAGGAGAGCTTGCGTATCTTCCCGCCTGCTTTTGCCTTTTTCAGACAGGCGTTACAGGATGTGGAGATTGACGGCTATCTTGTTCCTAAAGGTCGATTGGCCTTTATCGTCCCCTACACCTTGCACCGGCGCCCGGATTACTTTCCAGAGGCGGAGAAATTCGACCCCGAACGTTTCACCCCCGAACGCGAGAAACTGCTTCCGCCCAATGCGTTTTTGCCCTTTGGGGCAGGTTCGCGAACCTGCATTGGCAAGCATTTTGCGCTCATGATGGGTCCACTGCTACTTGCGACAATTGCCCAGCGGGTGACATTTCACCTGCTTCCCGGCCAGCACATTGTAGCCGATCCCGTCCGTCACCTGACCTTGCGCCCGAAAGGGGAGGTCAAAGTAACCGTGACAAGAAGGTAGCTAGAGTCTGGGCACTGTAAAGATTTCACCTGCTTAATGCCTGTACTGGCTACCTGGTACATCCGTTCGCAAAATTTACACCTACAGAGCAAGCAAGACCAGGCCAATCATGAATAAGGTGATACCGAAGAGTTGATTCTTAGCGAGCCGTTCACGATACACCATCATGCTAAACACCATGGCGACAAGAGCATAACCGGAAGCAATGGCTGAAGCGATTCCCGTTGTAGCGATCCGTGTATCAAGGCTAAACATGAGTACGGCTGCATTCTCGAGGAGGCCTGCCAGCAGAGCAAGGAGAATGCCTAAACCAGGCTTTGATAAAGGGTACTTTACATGGGCAATCTCTTCCAGGCTTGGGAGCGACATACTCAAAGTTTTCCCATTTGAGGTAGAGACTGCTGTCATATGAATATGAGACAACCTCTGATGGCGTTTCCAGTAGGAGATACAGGCTAGAAAGAGGATACTGAAGCAACGCGTCCACAGCACCGGCAGAAACCAGCCCGTAATGGATGAGGAAGCTCCGATCCCAAAATCCATCGCCCCAAAGGCCAGCGTCGCCACTATTGCCCAGCGTATGCCTTGACTCCACAATGAATGCCTGGGCTTCCTCAGAAATGTGCGCCGTTCTGCCAGGCTGGTAGAAGCCAGGATGATACCAAGTAGAACGATACTCACGAATCCCATACGTCCTGGTGTCAATTGTTCTTGCAAGATGAGGACGGAGAGCAGGAGGGTGAAAGTAGAACTGGTGGCCGTGATGGGACTGACGATGGCTATAGGGTCTATCTCCAAGGCGCGATAAAATGCGAAATAGCCCACAGCGGCACACAGACCGCTAAAAGTACCGATAAGGGCGCTGATGGCAAAGGCTGTCAACGTGAAAGGAAGATGCCAGCACCAGAAAGCGATTACACCAAAGGCGAGCAGCGCGAGCAGACCGATCGACTGAGAAACAAACGTGGTCTTGAAGGTTCTCCAACGCCGTGCCAAGAGTGTGACGAGAATATCGGCTGATCCCAACAGGAGTGCAACCATCACACCCAGTTCTATTCCAAGAATTTCCATAAGCTTTCCATATCTTTCTGCTCTGGCAGCTATTTCTTACAGTATCCAGCGCGGGAAAGCCCTCGTGATTTGTGCGGGGGATGAGAGCGCCGTTCTTTGCTGTGAGGAGTGATCTTCATAGGGCAAGTCCTCTCGTTGAAGGAAGAACCCCCCTGGATTATGCACTTTAACGAAATACTTTGGTAATGGACGTAGGGGCCGATCAATCGATCTCCGCGTCAATACCTGATTATTTTGTTAAACAACATGATCCAGGGGAGTGTCAGATGCAGTCCCATTTTAACGATGAATTTTCCTACTCAATAATGATGTTAGAGCAAGCCCGGCCCAGGTGAGATGTAGCAACTTTCGCCATGCGGCTCGCCATGGCAGCTTCATAGCGTTCTGGATCGGGCGTTTCCGGTCGCAGAGAGCGCGTTCCACGAACAACAAAATGCGACTCTACATCGTCGGTCTGAAACATTTCTTTGGCAAAAGCGATAGCGTCTTCCTGGCTGAACTCCTTGCACGAGCAGATGTCGATATCGACTTCACCGTACTCTGGCCACGCATGGACGCTGATATGGCTCTGCGCAATCACTACAAAACCCGAAAGTCCGGCATCCAGCGGGTTGGATGTCTCAATTTGATACAGGTGTACAGGACTCACCTTCTCCATATCCACACGAGAAGGGTATTCATCCAGCACACGTCTCACCAGTGGTTCGTTGCTCAGGAGTTCCCGATCGCAACCGTAAAGTTCGAGCATCAAATGCACAAGCATTCAACAAACCTCCGTAGTTCCAATTCTACACGTTACTGCGTTTGCCACCATGCTACCTCAGATCGCATGACTGGTGGTGTTGCCAACCGAAGCGACCTAGGAGGGCAATTCCCCACGCGCTCTGCTGGCCAGCCGCCTCATCCAAACGAGGACTTGCGGTATCGAAGGAGGCAGGACGAAGCGGTAGGCAACATCGTGATCGCCACCTGCTCCGCTTTCTAGCTCGAGTCGTCTGTTCTCCAGACTACGCATGCCCATTCCAACCAGGCTGTCCCCTTCCCTGTTGTTCGCGTTCACCGATGGTTCCATGTCTTTTCCCTTCCCTCCTGGCCTGACCAGGACTGATTCCTCTTTGCTTTCTGAGAACTGCCGTCTCACTGCTTAAAGTCTACCCTGTGGAAGGGCCTGGCACATCTGTAGAACTACACATTCTCCCTACCCCTTTGCACAGTGGTCAAAACGGTTCACACGAGTGCCTCTGCACAGAGGAATGGGTAGCATTACTCAGAAGGGTGAACGCAAGCATCAGAACTCGTCAACCCTGCTCTTCGATCCCCATCTCAAGCTGCTTTGCTTTCTTCTCGTGTTTTTTGGTTTCGTTGTTCCTCACAGGCTTTATATTGCTCCATCAAGTAGGCTCTAGCATTTCTTGTGAGATCTGCGATATGTGGGAGGATCTCTGGTCTATGTCCGCTGCTCCCCATAACAGTGGGATCAATTTTATATCTTTCTTCGTAGGTGACGTAGGCCAGCTTTTTATGCGGTTGACGGAATTTGATGAGGGTAGCAAGGATGCGGGAAACGGCAAGCAGTGCTTCTTTTTGTAAAGGGGTGAAGGAAACACATTGTGCGAGTGCCGCCCCTAGCTGGGTTGTGAACGAAGGACGAGTAGCATTGGCTTCATACAACTGGCGTAGTTCGCAAGCCACGTACTGGAGCGTGTGGGCATAGTAGCTTGTGTAGGAGCTATCTCCTCTGTCAGAGGCCCAGAAAAAATGATCGATGATGCAAATCGGCAACTGCGCCGCTCCGGCTCCGTCGTACTTGACTCCTCCTATTTCTATAGGCTCCCAGAAGACACGAAGCTGGTGGGCGAAGGTCTGGGGCGAGACCTGTTTGATCGTACGTACGATTGCCAGCACCATAAACTCTAACTGGCTGTTCAGCTCGTTGCAATAGGTTACAAACTCAGGCGAGAGGGGCTCCACCATCAATACCTTCTCCATCGTATCAATAGCAAGATAGAGGTGAGAGAGCGCCAGTTGAACGCTTTCGATGAGCGCTGTTTCATCAGCTGTTGACGTATATCTTCGTCGTCTTGGTTCATCTGGATTCCAGAGACTATAATCAACAATCGTGTCTCTTGGAACCGTCTTGAGCTTTTCGCCCAGGAGCATCATGACAGGCTTCAGTGCTGGAATCGCCTGACAGGGTTCGCATCCATGTCTTTTGATCGCTGACATAAGCATCCCGAGATCCCTCATCGCGGCATGCGCTTCCTCCTGATCAAAATGCGCAACCGTTTCCAGGCTGGGAAGGACAGAGTGCGTGACGTCTATCAGGCCTTGAACATTCCTCATCGTATTCCAGGTTGGGAGTTGAGCAAAAATGGCATCCGCTCCCAGAGGGTCGAGAGACTGGATCTTTCCTTGTAACTGCAGCATCTCTTCCATCATGTGCTCCTTATCCTCCTTGATATTCCAATCTGCCCCGCCTGGCCGACCTGACCTCGGCCAGAGACGAGAGAAGCAAAAGATCTTCCACACAAGAGCGGCTCCTTTGTCACCACTGCCCATGGCCCCTACCTCTTCAAGGACCCACAGCAAGTCATTCGCTGCATGATCGACCACCTATACAACATGACCTGTGAGCAAGCTTATTGGCTCTGGGTGCAGCCGCTGACTATGCTTGCAAATCCCCTCGCTGGAACCTGGCAAGCAATCGCATCCATGCCAGAGCTTGCAGCATCGAAGCAGGCAGAACCAGGCGGTAAGGAACATCATGATCGCCGCCTGGACCAAGTTCGAGCTCGAGTCGCCTCCTTTCCAGGGAACTCATGCTTCTTGCAACCAGGTCATTGACGTACCTGCGGCTCTCGCTCACATCTGGATGCGCAGCAACCGCGATGGCTGCCATCTGCTGCCATGCTCTTGCCTCACGTTGTGGCATTGCCCCGCTTTCGTGTGGGAACTCGATGAGTCTTGCTTGAAGAAAGTGGGCGGCCGTGACCGAAGGGGAACCGCCTCCCTGGTTCTCCTGCTCCAGCTGCTCCTGTAAGCCTTCTCGGGTCGAGCAGGAGAAGACGCGTAGCTGATCGAGCGGCAGTCCGCGAAAGAGCCGCAGGAAGTGAAACAGATACTGCAACGAGCTGAGCACCGTGGATTTCCACTGCCAGGGAGCCGTTGTATCCAGCTGGATCGCCACACGATAATACATCTTGTGCCTCCTTTTTCGCCCGGTGGACAGATTCCTGTCCACCAGGGCGGTCCTCAATGAGCGAAGCTACTACAAACCGCCTCTTCTTCGTCATTTGCCCCAGTACCTTTTCCGGTACGAGTTTTCGCTCGTCATTTATTTTCCGATAGGTAGAGTCTACCTGGAGGAGGGCCTTAGCACATCTGTAGAATTACACATTTTCACTACCCATTCGCACGGGGAGAGAATCGCTTACACGAGGTCGTCTTTAGAGAGGGATGAGTAGAATTATCCAGAGGGATGAAGAGGAGCCTTAGACGAGGAATGACCGCTCTGCCTTCTTGTACGAATGACGAGCGGCCATTTGGGAAGCAGCACGCTTAGAGCAAGTGGTGCATGTTCGCATAGTAGGTGGCGGCGGTTCGAGAGGAGACGCCAAGTTTGCTATACACAGAGGTGGTATGGTGGTTGACAGTACGCGGACTGATCACCAGGTGCTCGGCGATCTGCGCGTCAGTCCAGCCCCGGGCGAGCAGGCGCAGGATCTCCGTCTCCCGTGCGGTCAAGCCAGAGGGAGAAGCGACCGACCTGTTCGGAGGCAGGCTCACCGGTGATCGCGGCGCGAGCGGGGCAGGAGGGCTTGCTATTGCTGGCGAGGCCAGGACCTGTTGGGGCGTCATACGCTGTCCCTCTGCCCATGCAGCAGCAAACGCCTGCTCCCCAAGCTCTCTGCGCGTCCGAGCCAGGGCCTGCTCATAGCTGGGGCGGTGGAGTGGGTGCATGGACGCACCAATGGCCTTGCGCAGCGCCTCGGCTGCTCCCCAGAGCCGTACCGCTTGCCGGGGCTCTTCCTGCCCTGCTTCCAGGCTTGCCAAACCCTCCAGGCTTGCGGCAACGCTCTCTTTGTAGACGTTGCACTCGAACAGCAGGGTCAGACTCACCTGGTATAGGTGACGCGCTGAGACCACCTCGCCCTGCAAGTTCAAAAGCCGCGCCAGGCCGAGCGCCAGATGTACGGCATCCGTCTCCACCCCCGTCTGCTTGCCGATCGCCAGGCTCTCTTCGAGCAGAGGACGTGCCGCCTCCAGCTCGCCCTGCTCCAGGCGGATGAGTCCCAGCAGACCGAGCGGATAGACGCTGAAGGGGATGTCACCCCGTTCCCGAAAGTGTGCCATGCTCTGCTCGGCCAACTGTTGAGCGAGTGTCTGGTCCTGCTGCGAGACAAAGAGCAGGTACGCCAGCAGGTAGCCTACCCAGTTCAGGCGCTGCGTATCGCCCAACTCCCGGTAGAGCAGAAGGCTCTCTGAGAGGAGCGCCTGGGCCTGTTCGTACTGTCCCGCTTCGATGGCGGCGCGTGCCCATTCGGTCAAGCACTGGCCTTGCCGCCAGCGGTTGCCCAGTGCCTGGAAGCGGGTTGCTGCCTCCTGCAACTGGGCGTGGGCCAGGGCAAACTGGCTCCTGATGCGGGCGGTTCCACCCAGTCGAGAGAGGCTATGGGCAATGCCCACGGGATCGCCTAGCTCCTGGTAGAGCGCCAGACTCTCCTCAGCCAGCCGTTCAAGCGGTAGGTGGCGCTCATAGATGAACCCCAGTTCTGCTGCCTCATATAGCGCTCTGGCCCGCAGCGCTGCCTCAACGCCTGCATGCTCTGCGAGCGCCTGCGAAAGCGCACTCAGTCCTTCTCGCCCGGAGCCACTGACATGCCAGAACCAGGACAGGGCGACACACAAACGCAGGGCCAACTCGACCTGTCTCTCTCCCTCCTGTGTGCCTGCCTGAGCATGTGCCTGCTCCAGGAGAAAGCTGAGCGCCGCTCGCAGGTTTTCCTGTTCGCGTTGCAGCAGTTTAACCCAGCGGATCTGCTCGCCCCCATGGCATCGAGAGGCAGCTTCCTCGACGAGGTGGGGCATCACTGCATGGAAGTGAGACGGCCAAACATCTCCCCGCAAGTGGGGGGCAGCCTCTTCAGCGAGCGCCAGGTAATACCAGGCATGCGCGGCTCGGATGGCCTCCAGTTCCCCACAGCTCTGCAGGCACTCCAACCCATACTCCTGGATCGTCTCCAGTAGCATGAAGCGGGCTTCCTCCCCGTCCTCCCCTTCTTGCTCTCCCTGTCGTAGTAAACTGTTGTCCAGGAGTGAGGCGACTCCATCCAACACCCCTCCTGCTCCACCGTCACGCTCACTGCTCCCGGTAGAGAGTCGTGCTTCGCACTCCCTGGATACCGCCTCAATCGCTTCTAAGGTGCAGCCTCCAACGAACACAGACAGCCGCCGGAAGAGGCGCTGCTCAGCAGGGTCTAACAACTGGCAACTCCATGCGATAGTGTTGCGCAGCGTCTGTTGTCGCTTTGGCACATCTTGCGCCCTGCTCGTCAAGATCTCAAGCCGACGCCCAAGTCGTGCCAGCAGCGCCTGCGGGGGCAGCAGTTTGATGCGGGCCGCTGCTAGCTCAATGGCCAGCGGCAAGCCGTCCAGATGCACACAGATCTCGGCAACAGCGCTGGCGTTGGCTGTAGTCAGCTGGAACGTGGGCATGACAGCCTGGGCGCGTTGTAGGAAGAGGGCGACGGCGGCGTAGTCCGCGAGCGCCTCCGGTTCAGGAAGGTGCTTGAGGTTGGGCAGCGCCAGTGGCGAGACCGGAAACTCCTGTTCGCCCTGAACGCGTAGCACCGCACGGCTCGTGACCAACAGCTTCAAGCCCGGGCAAGCCGCCAACAGCTCCGTCAACTGGGAAGCTGCTGGGAGGACTTGCTCGAAGTTGTCGAGCGAGAGCAGCATCTGTTTGTCCTGCAGAGCGGCTTGCAGCAGGGCGTGGAATGATCCTGCCGCGCTCTCCCTCAGGCCAAGCGCCTGTGCAATGGTGGGGAGAATCAGGTCAGGGTCGCTGATGGGAGCAAGCGGGATGGAATAGACGCCATCAGCAAAGTCTTCGATGAGAGCGGCGACCACCTGGAGGGCCAGGCGGGTTTTGCCGACACCGCCGGTGCCTGTCAGGGTGAGCAAGCGCACCTGAGGGCTGCGCAGGAGGCGACAGACGTTTGCCACTTCCTGCTGCCGCCCGATGAGCGGAGTCAGTTGGGTAGGCAGGCGATGGCTCGGAGTCTTCCAAGGCTTGCCTGGCTCTCGTGCGGGCAGAATGTCGATGTTGTCTTGCATAGCCGATCCTTCCCTTCTACGTCTCGCTCACTGTATGACCTATCAGGCCCGTCGACGAAATGCGCGACGCTAAGACGTGAGCGTGAGCTTGCCCTGAAGGTTCCAGGGAGATCTGAGAGAAACACTGCTTTCCACTGAAGCCTTTAGGAGACCGGAGAGCGGTTGCTCCTGTGATCGGAGGTCTCTCCTCGCCAATGGGCTTCTTTCTGCTGCCTGGTAGCCCCTTCATTTCACCCCCCGATCAGAGGAGGCGACCGCGCAGGCTTTGCGGGCCTGGTCGATTTCGAGGCGCAGTTGCTGCACCTGTTGCCGGAATTGTTGCTCACGAGCAGCGACCTGGCGCGCCATCACCTGAAAGGCCAGGGCGAGCTGCCCCAGTTCATCGGGACGCCTGGCCATTTCGTCCAGGCTCTCCTGCTCAAAGCTATTGGACTGGATGGCTGCCGTTGCCGTCGTGACGCGCCTTACCTGCTGGCAGGAGTCGATCTGCTGGTCGCGCAGCCACTTGCGTTCCAGGCAGGCGCTGATCCTGACATGCAGCAGCACAGGGTGGAAGGGCCTGGGCAGGTAATCCTGCGCGCCCAGCTCAAGACAGCGTACTACGCCTTCCAGCTCCTCCGCGGCGGAAATCATGATCACCGGGAGGTCGCGCAGGCGGGGGCTGGCCTTGAGCTGTTCCAGCACCTGGCAGCCATCCATATCGGGCATCTCCATGTCCAGCAGCAGCAGGTCATATAGCTCGCTTTGCAGGCGCTCCAATGCCTGTCGCCCGTTCTCGACCAGCGTGACCTGGTAGCCGAGCTTGCCCAGGTAGCGTGCGAGCAGGATGCGGTTCATGCCCTGATCATCTACCACCAGCAGCGAACTGCTCGTGATGGGGTGCAGCGGATGGCCGCTTGCTTTCCCGCTGATGTGGCTCATGTCTCCTCCATCGAACAGACCTGTCTCAAGAAAGTATTTGAGTGATGGCTTCACACCCAGGCACAAGTCTTCCACCTGAGCGTGACCGCGGGACCAGTTCGCCTCTTCTACCAGATGCGTGTGTTGGTCTTTCCCCACGGAGCATTTCTGCTTCGAGTATAAGCAATCCCAGCCAAAAACACATGAGGGGAATCTCCTGTTTTTCTCAGGGGGTGGGAAGAGAGGCAGTCAGCAAGAGAACAGGTGGTCTAGGGGGAATTACTTATTTAACGCGTCTTTCGCTGGTCACAGCAGGTGTTGCTCGTGTGCAAAGCGAATAGCAGCCGTGCGTGAGGAGACCTGGAGTTTGCTATAGAGCGAGACCAGGTGGTTTTCAACAGTACGCGGGCTAATCACGAGGCGCTCGGCGATCTGGTTATTGGTCAGGCCCTCGGCCAGCAGGCACAGCACCTCCAGTTCTCGCCTGGTCAGCCCGAAAGCCGTGGGCGATGATGGCTGTTGCGATGAAGCCTGGGGAGACGAAGCGGCTGGTGAATCCGCCTCTTCGTGCCGGGCCAGCAGATCTTGCAGGGGCATGGCGCGTCCCTCTGCTTGCAGGGCCGCGTAGGCCGCCTCGCCCAGTTGGACGCGCAGCCATGCGGCGTCGCGTTCATACGCGCGGCGCAGAGTAGGATCGAAATCGATCAGGAGGCTGCGTGTGTCAAGCAGGCCCTCAGCCGCTCCAAACAAGCGCACGGCCTGCTGAGGCCGCTGCTCTGCCACAGCCAGGCTCCCAAACACGAGGAGGCACTTGCCGATGGTTGCTTTGTCCCCGCTCTGCTGTGCGAGGGATAGTCCCTCCTCTAGCAGTTCTCTGCCGCGCGGCAGATGGCCTTGCGCGACTTCAATTCCACCCAACAGCAGCAGCGCACCCAGCGTATCCCACCGGTGGCCGGCTGTGCGGGCAAGCACCAGGCTTTCGTGCGCCAGCTCTGCTGCCTGCGCCTGGTTGCCTCGCAGTCGAGCGAGAGATGCCTGGTGGCACAAGATATTACTCCTCATCTCTTCTTGCTGCATCTCTTGCGATAGCGTCAGGCACTCTTGCAAAAGCGCATCCGCCAGCGTCCACTCATCCTGGACAATGGCGATGAATCCCAGTTGATGCAGCACGCTGTACAGGCGCATCAGGTCATTCCCCTCGCGAGCCAGGGTGAGCACCTCGTGCCAGAGGAGTTTGGCCTGATCCAGATTTCCCAGGGAGGCTGCGCAGTAGGCCAGCCAATCGAGCGACCTGGCAAGGGCATGTCTGTCCCCCAGCGCGCGAAACCGGGCAACGGCCTGTTCAAATTGCGCGTGCGCCTCCGCAATAGTATTTTGATGATAGAGGATCGTCCCCGACAGACTGGTGAGCGAGGCCAGCAGCCAGGCATCTCCGACTTCCCGAGCCAGCAGCAAGCCTTCCTCGATCAGCGCCCGCCCCGCTACCAGGTCGCCTTGAAACCACCGGGCGATCGCCTCCCGGTGCAGCGCGTAGGCCAGGCATCTTTTCAGGCCCAGCGCACGTGCAAGCGTGGCGCTTTCCTCTGCCAGCGCTTGCGCCCTTGCGTAATCGCCCAGCGTCGAAACCAGTTCCGCCGCAGCAACGAGTGCCCTGGCTCGCGCCTCGCAACGAGGCGCGGTCTGTAACATCCCTGAAATCGCTTCGAGCCAGCGACGCCCTTCGCCCAGGTACCCGTGAACGACCCAGTAATGCGCAAGAGATCCAAAATAGCGCAGGGCCAGTTCCGCTTCGTCGCGTTCGATGAGCCATTGGAGCGCCGTCCGCAGGTTCTCCTGCTCACGCTCCAGGCATGATTGCCACGTGCGTTGCTGGGCTCCTTTGAGGTGCGGTTCTGCCTCCTCGACGAGCGCCAGGAAGTAGGCGACATGCGTGAGGCGGGCGATCTCCAGTTCCCCACTGTTCTCCAGGCATTCCAGCCCATACTCACGGATCGTTTCCAGCATGAAGAGGCGCGGCTCCTCATCGGGCTGCTCTTCCTGGCGCAGCAGGTGGTTCTCCAGCAGCGCGCTCACCCCGTCCAGGACAGCATCCGCAGCCAGACCTGCCGCCTGGGCCATAGCTTCGGCAGCCTGAAGCGTGCAGCCACCGGCAAAGATGGCGAGGTAGCGAAAGAGCCGCTGCTGCTGGGGTGTGAGCAGGTGGTAGCTCCACGCGATAGTGGCGCGCAGGGTCCGCTGGCGAGCAGGCAGGTCACGTGCGCCGCCGGTCAGCACCTCCAGGCGGCGCGAGAGGCGTGCCAGCAGCGCCTGCGGAGAGAGGAGCCGGGTACGAGCGGCAGCCAGCTCGAGTGCCAGGGGCAGCCCATCCAGGCGAATACACACGTCTGCGATGGTGCGCGCATTGGCTTCAGTCACCTGGAACTCTGGCTTGATGGCCTGCGCTCGCTGCACAAAGAGCGTGATAGCGGCATTCTGCGTAAGGGTTTGCGCTATTGGCAGTTGCTTCAGATTGGGAAGAGGCAGGGGAGAGACAGCAAACTCGTGTTCGCCTTGCAGACGCAGCGCGGCACGGCTGGTTACCAGCAGATGCAGGCGCGGACAGGCGGTCAGTAGCTCGGAAAGTGCCGGTGCTGCCGACAAGACCTGCTCGAAGTTGTCGAGCAGCAGCAGCACAGATTGTTCTCCCAGCGTGGCTTGAAGCCGCTCAAGCGCAGTATGCGCCCCTGTTTCACGCAGACCAAGCGTCTGAGCAATGGTCGGCAGCACGAAGTCGGGATTGCTGATCGCCGCCAGGGGGAAGAAATGCACCCCGTCTGCGAACTCATGCAGCAACTCGTGCGCGACTGCGATCCCCAGGCGCGTTTTGCCGACGCCACCTGGACCGGTCAACGTGAGCAAGCGCACTTCAGGTCGGCGGAGCAGAGCAGTAATCGTGTGCAACTCTTGCTCGCGCCCCAGCAGCGGCAGCAGCGGCAGCGGTAAGGCCGGCTGCGACGGGAACCGGCCAGCGCCAGGGGCTGCACTTGATGGGAGGGTATAGAGGTAGGACGGTGTTGACGCCCCTGTGCCACTGTGTCCGGCTTGATGCCTGCTATCAGCGCTTTGCATTCCTTCCTCAACCTCGTTCAATTGGCTGGGCAGCAAGAGATAGGAAGAGAGACCTGAGCGATCGATGAACGTTTCACTCGATGCAATCCTGCAAGTTTACTCCTCTAGAGTACCAGATATCAATACCCGTGTCAACTTACCGAATTGACTCACGAAAAAGCGGGGGAGAACCCCACACAGGGAAGAGGTACCGAAGCGCAAGAGCGTTTGCCCTATTAATTCTAGAGAATTGAACAAATAATCTCAGCAGAACTGACGGGAGTCGGGTTATCTTCAAGTAGGTCAGCGTGTGAGCGGTCGATATCCCTTTCATCCAGTTGTGCCCAGCATTGGAGTGGGATTCGCAGTGGGAGTGACAGGAAGACGCCTCAGGCGGCGAAAGGAGTAGGAAGTCCTCCACGCCGATAGAGAATTCTGCCATCACGCTTCACATTGGCGATGAAGTCTGGGTCCCATTCCTGGGAGGTGCGCGAAGAAAACAGCACTTTGACCTCACGTGGGGCTCCTAAATGACGATCTTCTGCCAGACCAGCAGTGTGAATGAGGGCCAGAATCTGCGAACGGACGGCATCACGATTCCCATTTACAACGACGAGCAGATCGACATCGCTCGGATCAGGCTCGTCCAACGACCGCTCTTCATGCCGGGCAACTGACCCCCATAGAGGATAATCGCTAACACATCTGGATGCCGCTGAGCTAGTAACTCAACTGTATCTCTAACAAGCGCACTCGTCTCTTCGTCTAACCAGGGAGGTATACCTTGAAGGTCGAGTGGCATTGGTTTTTCCTCCTTTATAACACGAGCTGCGCGAGGTTGGGCCTGGAGTGACAAAATGGTGCTTTCAATATCTTCCGCCGCTTTTCGGTGTGCATCAGCCAGCATGCGCGACCCCTTCTCATTTTCACAATCAGTTTTGCTGCTTTATGATACCATAAATGATATGGAGATTCACTCCCTGTGTGGAAGCCCGGATCATTTGGGCTCACCCCTTACTTGTTCAGGCGGAATTGAAGAGATCGAAGCCGCGATCTACGTATGAGACGGTACGCGGGCTTATAAAGGGTATTGAGAACGAGCAAGAGTAAAAGAAAGACACCCTAGATGTTTGTGAGTGTCCAGGGTGTCACGCTGAGTTGTTCAGGCGGAACCGACGGGCGTCCGATTATCCCCAGGACTCCTGCGTGACAGGAAGACAAATAAGACCATAGATACTTTTCCTGGAGAGAATTTCGCTTCTGAACCTATGTATAGGCGTTGGGATTTTCTACCTGCAATCCCTCGACACTAGCGATGTCGAGGAGGACAATGTCAGCGCAGACAAAAATGGGTTCAGGTGCATGATTAGCTAACGCAAACTGACGTAGAGCAAGTACACAGGCAAGTTGTACAGCATCATAAGCACGCAAACGATGGGAACGGCAAAGGTCTCCTGCTGAGGTATAGAGCTCAGTAGTCACAGGCCAGATATCGTAGCTCTCTTTGCTATCCTGTCGAAACACGCTAATGAGCCGATCACGTTCAGCCATACTGATACTTTTCTCGCGTGCTCTCCGACAAATCGCCGCAACGACTTCTACAAGCGCTGCTTGTGAAATGTAGAGGTCATGACCATGTGCTGGATTGCAGAGCGAAAGAACCCAGGCTTGCCCGGGTTCAAAGATGTAGCGTTTGATGATAGCTGAGGTGTCCAGAAAGTAGGTCGCCATTAGTAGGGACCTCGGTCTTCAATCACCATCTCAGATGCAGGCTTGTCACTAGCGAACAATCGAGCAAGACGTTCCCGCTCCTCCTGTTCTTCCTGACTCAAAGGGCGTTTTGTCGCCAGGCTGGCAAGCTTTCCCTCGCGATATAACTTCTCGGCAAGCTCTCTCCCCGTCATGGGGCGTTTTTCTGGAGAAGCCGATTGTAAATCTCGTATCAGGTCGCGTAGAAGCGTTTCTGGTGGCTCTCCTCTTCTGGCCGCCTCTGCAGCCAACACCTGGTATTCCTGGTCCGTCAAGGTGACAGTCATTTGATAGGCCATACGATTACCTCCTTCATTTAGGAAGATTTCATGCACTGCTGATCATCCAGAACTTCTCTCCCGTCACTCAGTTGCTATTATATAAAGGTCAAGACAATACAGCAATAGAGGCTACAAGTCCTCATTTCAGGGGAGCTAGCAGACGAAGTAATAGTTCTGCTTTGTCACATCTCTCTTTTCTCCAATTTTACCTCTTCCTTCTTTTCTTGTTTTTTTCGTTTTCTTTGGCAAGAATTACTTGCACATCGGGTAATCTAATATTTTGTATCCTACTATTTATAAATAGCGAATTCTTTGAGATAGCCTGCGTGACAGGCAGACAAGTCAGGCCACTTATGCTTCTCAATAAGGAAGATGTGTTTTTTGCGAAGCAAACACGAAATACATCCTCTATAATACTCAAGATCTCAAAGTGCTTCCCAGGCTCATGGAAGATGGATACCAGAGAAGAGGCAAAAGAAGATAGCATTCTTTTCCCATCTCCATTACCGACCTTTGTAACGACTATGGAGAGCAAACTAAAATAAAAATAGTGTAATTACTATTAATGGTAATTACACTATAAATTTACGGAACCGACGGGATTCGAACCCGCGATCTTCTGCGTGACAGGCAGACATGTTAGGCCACTACACCACGGCTCCATATTCAGATGCATCGGATAGCTTTCGCTATATTCATCCGCTGCGAATAGGATGATACCAGACTAGTCGGCTCCTGTCAAGCCCTCTGTGGCACCAATTTCTGTTTCGCGCAATATTGGTGCGCGTTCTCGTTGGCATGCTTTCCTACCTCTATTGACATTCACGTCAATATGACATATCTTTGCAAACAATGACAATACATCGTCAGAAAGTGAGGAAGTAGAGAGATACTGTTGTGGGACGGGTGATTCTGGTCGATGGCTACAATATCATCAAACGCTCCCCCTCGTTTCACGCGCTCAGAGCGAGGAATCTGGAAGCTGCCCGCCAGCAGCTTATTCACCAGCTTGCCAATTACTATCGCCATACACCTCACGAGGTGACTGTCGTCTTCGATGGTAGCGATGCGCGCGAGCAGGTACTGCATGAGCGGCGCATTCGCATTATTTACTCTCGCTATGGAGAGACTGCCGATAGTGTCATTGCGCGCCTGGCGGTGGCTGCCCGCGCTGAGGGGCGCCAGGTGGAAATGTATAGCGATGATAGGGAAGTGCAACAGGCAACCGCGCAACAGGGCAGCGAGGTGCGTACCAGCGTCCAGTTGACCGGCCAGTTCTATGCCGCGCCGCGCGATGAGACGCGCCGTGCGCGTCATCGTATCGCTATGCGCAAGAAGTATGGCCTCGATCCTATGTACTATGGTAGTAAAGATGATGAGATTGAGCCGGTTCGTCACTCCGGCAAAAAGAAGAAAAGCTCTCACCGTAAAAGATAGAACATACTCCTTATTTGTGCCGGAGATAAAGAGTGAAAGGGGAACTGATGGAGAGCATAGGAGGGCTGATGGAGAGTATCGGAGGGCGATCACAAGGGTACGCCCTTGTGGTCGCCCTCCGCCTTTGCCACTAATGCCGAATTGAGGGCGATTCTTCGCTCAGGTTATCCAGCATGCCGGGCCCCTGCGATTCAGCGGGCGGCTTTGTATCATCCGCCTGTTCCTGAATTGTAGAGGTAGTTGTGGACTCATTTCCCTGGTTCGTGGGCTCACTTCCGGCCTTTTTGCCGCTGCCAAGTCGTGTGCGTAAAACGTATAAGAATCCCTCGATGACAATCTTGCGTGACATCTTGGACTTCCCGACGCGTCGATCCTTGAAGATAATCGGGGTCTCCGCGATTTTGAAGTCCTGCTTCCAGGTGCGGTAAGCCATTTCGATCTGGAATGCGTAACCCTGCGACTGGATAGTATCCAGGTCAATGCTTTCTAATACCTGCCGGCGATAGCAACGATATCCCGCCGTGCAGTCATGGACAGGTATTCCCAACATGAAACGGGCGAAGATATTGCCGCCGCCGCTGATAAAACGCCGTACCGGCGACCAGTTGGGCGTGCCACCACCCGCGACATAGCGCGAGCCGATCACGAGGTCGGCGCCCTTGATGGCGCGTAGAAAATCGGGCAGATAACATGGATCGTGCGAGAAATCGGCATCCATCTCGAAAGCCGCGTCGTAGCCATGCGCAACAGCATATTTGAAGCCAGCGATATAAGCGGTGCCGAGACCAAGTTTACCGGCGCGATGCATCACATGTACGCGCGCATTTTCTGCGGAAATCTTATCCGCCAGCTCCCCGGTGCCATCGGGCGAATTGTCATCGACAATGAGGATGTCAGTTTCAGGCGCGTACTCGAAAATCTCCTTGAGCAGGGGGGGAAGGTTTTCAACTTCGTTATACGTTGGGATAATAAGTAACGTCTTCATACAACTTTATCTCCAGTACTCATTGATGCAGAGGCCGCCGGCACATCGGGAGCGCGTCCGCTTACAGGTAATATGCCAGAGCCGTTTGCGCTCTGTCCTTCAAGTCCTTCCTGCGCTTGTTCTTGCAAGTCTGCCCGGCCTACTGGAGGAACCGTAGGGGCCAGGTGTATCGCGTCCTGGGCTGGAATTTCTCTTTCCATAGCGCGATAGATAATCAGGGCTACAACTCCCAGCCCAAGCCCGAACCAGAGCGTGCAGAGACGGATCAACAGTGTTGCGGCTCCTCCAATTGCCGTGGAGGTTGTAACCAGCAAACGTATCAGTCCTAACATACTTCCATCGGCTGTTCCCAGTCCGCCCGGTAGACCGGTTGCTGAGCCAACAATTGACGAGAATGCCAGGATGAAGGTGGCCTTGAGAAAAAGATCAAAGCTAAATCCAAGTCCCAATCCGGCAAATACAAAGTACAGCGCACCGCATTCTCCCGACCAGGAGATCAGACCGATGGTTATAGCCAGCAGCAATGGGCGCCATTGCAACAGGATATAAGCGCTTTCATAGAAATTACGAATAAGGTGAGCGATACGGTACAAAAATGGTAATCGTTCACCAAAATTGATGAGTGCGAGCGCGATGCGGCGGTTCTGAATAATCGCTATGCCCGTAAATACGATGACGAGAAATGCCACCAGCAGCTCGATCCCGTAGTGATACAGTATCAGTCCCGTGGCAGATAGCCCCAGCATGGCGATGCCATCGGTCATGCGTTCGCACATCACCACCGGTGATGTTCGGCTAATGGCTTCACCTGTTGAGCGCTTTAAGAGATAACATTTCAGTAATTCGCCAACCTTACCCGGAGTAATCGCCATAGACAGGCCGGAAATAAAGATCAACAGGCTTTTGCGCCAGGCAATGCCGATGCTGAGACGCCGCAGGTAATACTGCCATTTTATGAAGCGCCAGAAGTAGTTATAGAGCGTCAGGCCCAGGATCAGCGGCAGAAATTCCCAGCGAAAGTGCGCCAGCACGCTAAACAGGCGCGGCAGGTCGGCGTATAACGCAATGGCCGTCATGACGACGATTGCCAGTGCCAGGGAAAAGACCAATCCTCTGCGTAGCTGTTTGCGATTAATCAACCGGAACTCCCTATCTATCGCTGACCAGGTAATAGATACAGCACGATAATAATCACTGCTGTACAAAGCACAACGGTTCCCAGCATATGCCGGTCACGCAACAGTACCTCTTCGGGACTTCCGCCCTCCATACGCATATAAACCAGGTAGAGATAGCGAAACATCCCATATAAGACCAGCGGTATAGTGATCATCAAACGGTGATCACCGGTGGGCCCCTGGAAGGTGTAGAGGCTATATGCCATCAGTGTTGCTGCCGTTACAATCGTAATCATCTGGTCGAGCAGGGGCAGGCTATATTCTTTTAATATCTGCCGGTGATTGCTGGCCTGCCCTTGCAGGAGTACCAGTTCGTGGCGGCGCTTATTCAAAGCCAGAAATAGCGACAACAGGATCGTTACCAGGTACAGCCATGGTGAAATATCGACCGGGATGACCACGGTACCTGCCAATATTCGTAATACGAAGCCGCTCGCGATGATGAAGACATCAAGCAATACCACATGCTTCAGTCGCAGAGAGTAGAGTATCATCAGTACCAGGTAGGATGCGATGGTGACTGTGAAGAGGATATTGCTTCCTCCCAGCAAGGCAAAGATATCCGGGGTTCCGCCGGGAATGGTGAAAATGATAGCCGTCAACCCGGCACAAAGCAGCAGCAATATACCCATCGCGGCAATCGCCCAGGAGACCGGCAATGCGCCCGATGCTAATGGGCGGTGCCGTTTGACCGGGTGCTGCCGGTCATTTTCCAGGTCAAGCAGGTCATTGAACAGGTAGATAAAGCTGGATGCCAGGCAAAAGACGATAAAGGCGAGACAGACTCGCTCAAAAGACGCGGGAGAAAAGAGCCGCTGCGCAAAGACGATGCCTACGAAAACTGCCAGGTTCTTGGTCCATTGTTTGGGCCGCATCGCCAGGGCTATTGCCAGCATACGGCTTGCTATGCCTGTTTGAGGCGCTGTGGTCAGCGTTTTATTCGCCGTTGTAGCAATCTGCTGTTCCTGTGCTTCACCTTGCTTTACTTGTGTTATTGCCGACTTTTCCACGAAAATGTTGTCCCTTATACGCTAAAACCAATGAATCATTACCCTTAGACGGATAGAAATCAGAGGGAGTAACAAGGGTACTCTATTGTCCGGCTTCATCCAGGAGTGCTTTGTGGTCGCCCGTCCCGTCGCGGCCAGCTCTGCGCAACGAACTGCATGGATATGCCACCATCTTAATAGATGCGGCGCTTCAGTTCTGTCATGCGGTGCAGCGTGATCTTATGCTTGTCAGTACTGATATAGCCCTTGTCCGTGAAATATCCCATCACCTTATTGACGCTTTCACGCGATGCGCCGACCATGGATGCGAGTTCTTGTTGCGTCAGGCGCACATCGATGCGTGTGCCATCGTCGACCTTCACGCCGTGCGCGTCGGACAGTTCCAGCAATTTTTTCGCCACGCGCCCATAGACATCGAGAAATATCAGGTCTTCTATCATCTGGTCGGTTGCGCGAATGCGTTTGGAGAGTACTTCTAATACCTGAATGGCGATTTTTGGGTTCTTTATGATCGCCTTCTGGAAATCGCTGCGCTGTAAGGTGTAGCACTCCACTTTTTCTAGCGCAATCGCATCGGCGGAACGCGGCAGGCCGTCCAGCAGGGCAAGGTCGCCGAAATATTCTCCCTTGCCAAATACGACTAGCGAAATCTCCTGACCGTCGGGGCTGATCAGCGAAATTTTGACTTTACCCTCTTTAATCATGTACAACACCTGCCCCGGATCGTCACGATGAAAGATGACTTCGCCGGAGCGAAATGTGCGCCGCTTCACCACCGCTGTCAGTTCGCGAATATCTTCATCCGCGAGGCCGGCAAAAAGCGAGACCTGTTTAAGGTAGGTTGTTTCTTTGTCTGCTTCCATGTGCTTTATTCCTTCTTACTTATGGTCATGTTGCCCTATCAACAGGTGACTATCCGTGTTCAGGATGGTCAGGTATCATCAACATAACACTTTTGTATTCAAAAGGAGGTTGCAGGTCTGACCATCAGTGTTGCTTGCCTGCATCTTAATGAATAACCATACTAGCGCACTTTCAGGCGTAACGCAAGTGCTTGTGGGGGCAAATATGCCGGTACCGGCAACCAGCCGTAAAATTCTGGAAAAAACCAGGCGTAGTAGTTTGTTGTAGTCGAGCTACGTTGTATGCTATAATATCAGAGCGTGAAGGTCGGATTTATCAAATGTTCCTGGCTGAATAGCGATACGACTTCAGTTTACATCTATCTCAAGCACTAGAAACTTAAGAGAAAGGCGCATTCATTACTTCGCGCCTCAGACGAGGATAAGGAATATGGCGGATACTATTACTGCCGATATGATTATTCATGATGTGGTAACCCGGCACCCGGAGACGGTGAAGGTCTTTCATGGGCATGGTCTTCCCTGCACCGCTTGCGCTGTTGGCTCGCGCGAGAGCATCGCGGGTGGCTCGCGCACACATCGTTTTACACCGGAAAAGCAGGCGCTTTTGCTCAAAGACCTCAATGCGGTCATCAATGGTGAGCCGATCTCAGTTGCTCCCAAGAAAGCGCCAGTCGGGCGTGGCGTCCCATTGATGATGGCTCCCGCGGGCGCGGATCGTCCTATCAAGCAGGTGATCGCTATTATGAGCGGTAAGGGCGGTGTCGGTAAATCGCTGGTCACAGGGCTGCTGGCGGTTTCTTTACGTCGCCAGGGTCTGAAAGTTGGCATTCTGGATGGTGATATCACCGGCCCCAGTATCGCCCGCATGTTCGGTACGAAAGGGCAACCCAACAAGTCGCCTAACGGCGGCATCGAACCGCTTACGAGCCGTGGCGGCATCAAGGTGATGTCAATGAATATGTTCCTGGAGAATGAAAGCGATCCCGTCGTATGGCGTGGCCCGATGGTCTCCAGCGCTCTCAAGCAGTTTTATAGCGATGTCGATTGGGGCAATCTTGACTACCTGCTGGTAGACCTGCCGCCGGGGACTTCTGATGCCCCCATGACGGTTCTGCAATCGCTGCCCGTTGATGGCATCATTATCGTCTCATCGCCGCAGTTGCTGGCAACGATGGTCGTGAAGAAGTGCATCAACATGGTGCGCCAGCTCAAAGGCATCATCGTCGGCGTGGTCGAGAATATGGCCTACTTCGAGACCCCCAACGGCGAGCGCTACGAGATCTTCGGCCCTAGCAATGGCCCCGAACTGGTCGATATGACCGGCGCGCCCCTGCTGGCTCAATTGCCCATTGACCCAACTTTGACAACCCTATGCGATGCCGGTCGAATTGAAGAGTATCATGCACCCGCCTATGAATTGCTGGCGGCGAATTTCGTCAATACGCTGAAAATCAAGCGGACGTAGAAAATAGGATGATCACAAGAATAGACCCCTACACGTGCCCGCCTAGCACGTGTAGGGGTCTATTCTTGTGGTCACTTTGGAAGTATCATTGACGCGCCAGTTCGGCGATGTGACCAAGCTGCCGGATACTATCGTTCGTGACCAGGTCGAGTTCGACGAACAACTGTGAGGTGCCTACGCTGCTGAATGCTTGCAAGCGGTGAGCGATTTCCTCCGCTGATCCCGCGATTTCTCTACCCGGCGCTTTACCTTCTTTGAGCGGTTGGAGTCGAACCAGAGTCCCGACCGTGATCTCCAGCGTAGCCGGGTCGCGTCCTATGGCCGCGCAGTCCTGCGCAAGCGGTTCGTAGCGCTCTCTGACGACGGCAGGGTCGGTGTGCCAGGCGGTATTCCACGCATCAGCATATTGAGCGGTGAGTTGCAGCATGCGCGGGCGGCGCCCGGCAATCAAAATGCGCGGACCGTGTGGCGAGGGACCACGCGGGCGTAGGACGCAGTTATGCACCTGGTGGTATTTCCCCTGGAAATCGACGTGGCCTTCCCGCAAAAGGGGAACGATGATTTGCAGGGTTTCATCGAAGCGGCCGGCCAAATGATCGAACGGATAGCCGAATGCCTCGTATTCCGGCTGGTGCCAGCCCGCGCCAAGCCCAAGGATGAAGCGCCCTCCACTGATTTCATCCAGCGTATCGGCCATCTTCGCCAGCAGCGCCGGCGGACGGAACGAGGTGCAGATAACGAGCGTACCGAGCGTGATGCGAGTAGTGACTGCTGCCAGCGCGCTGAGCATCGTGAGCGCCTCCCAGGGCGCGCTTTCGTCCCGTCCTGGAAAGCGGTAGAGTAAATGGTCCGCCAGCCAGATGGAGTCGAGACCAACCTCTTCGGCTATCTGCGCCTGCTGCTGTAGATCGCTGAAGGTCGGCGTTCGTCCCTCAAGAGATCCTTCGCTGATGTCCAGTACAATGCCAATCTTCATGCCTTGATGTGAAATGTGCTGATTCAAAGATTTTCCCTTTCGCTGTTATTATGGCTCCAGTATAAGAAATACCACTTTTTCTGTTCTCTTTGCGAATGAGCCTGCTTTAAACTTTTTCAATCAGCCTGGAGCGTTTTCTAAACATGAAAAAATGGATGCCTGCCCTACCGAACAGGCATCCACGCATGCTGAAAGCGCTTTAGAAAGCGGAATGAATGGCAGGCGCCGGCGCCTGTCCGGTGAATGCCGGAATGCTCGTCGAGGCATACTTTCCACCCGAATTGGGTAGTCCGCCCTTAACGGTATGCATCGACTCGTTGAGCTTACCATGTTTGGGAGCAGTGGCTACCGCGAAGACGGAATAGGCCTTACCATTCGCCAGGAACGAGACCGAGTTGTAGTCTCCGACGAAGTATCCTCCGGCGTTTGCCAACCAGGTCAGCTTCATAGGTCCGGCCAGTTGCACGCCTTTTGTCCAGGTTGCGCCTCCATCGGTCGAAGAGGAGGTGCCGACTTCAAGCTGGCAGGTCGAGTTGTTGCAGCTGGCGTTCGTGAAGTAGTAGTAAAGGACTGTCACGTGCGCGCTGCTGCCCGAAGTTGACTTATCGACGCCGATACCCGGCAGGAAGTGATCGATACCGCTGCCGACCGGATCGGCCGGGATGAGTTGCGGAGCCGACCATTTGTTGCCATCCGACGAGGTGCTGAACACGATATCGTTGGCGCTGCAGTTCTTCTCGAAACGGCAGTCGAACCAGGCGACGTAGACATTGCCTGCGCCATCGATTTCAGCCGAGGGCAGGTCGGGGTTGCGAATACTGGCGTTTTCGATGAACACCTCTTCGGTAGCAACGGTGACTGAGGGATTCCAGCTTTTGCCGCCATTGGTCGAGGTGAACGACGAAACTGTTCCGGCGTCCGCGGCATAAGGAACAATCACGTTGCCATTGGGCTGAACCACGGGCTGGCCGCCCAGACCGTTGGCGTTGGCCGGATGCTGCCCCGCGCTCCAGGTAGTGCCACCGTCGGACGAAACACTCATCATGACGGAGTCGCCATTATTCGCGTCGTCCCACTCGACATAGCAGTTACCATAAAACTTGCTGCTGCTGGTATCGTCACAGGCAATCCAGTCCTTGTCATCGAAACCGCTGGTACTTGTAACGGTGACCGGGTTATTCCAGGTCAGACCGTCGGTAGATTGGCTGACAAGCACACCGGCGCCATTCAATCCCTTGATAGGAAGGGACGAAATGAGCCAGGTCTTGTGCTTGGCATCGTAAGCAACGGCGGGATCACTGATGCGATCATAGGTACCAGGAGGGGTCGCATAGACGGTTGTACCCGGCAGAAAGCCATTCTGCCAGGTTTTGCCGTTGTTGGTGGAGGTGGCCCAGCCGATGTTGTCAGCGCCGCCATTGGAAAAGCGCGCCGTCTGGAACGCGGAAACGATGGTCGAGCCAAAGGAATAGGTATCCGGCTCGACCTGCGTTTTGTGTTCGCTGGATTGGTTGGTATAGGGGTCCTGGCTCACACGCAGTAGCTTAACCCCTCCTGATGCAAAAGCCAGAGCCGTTGCTGAAAGCGAAAACAGCACGGCGAGCGCCAGGGCTAAAACGATGCGAGTACACCGTCCCCGGCCAGAAGTAGCCATCATATATGGTTTCTCCTTCTTAATAAGCGGTCAGGCGAGCTGGCGCGAGTGCCGGGCCGGTATAAAGGACGGGGCTGCTCGAACTAAGTGTTCCACCGGTTACCGGTAGCCCTCCCTTAGCAGTGAACATCGCCTCGTTGAACTTCTGACCCTTATTTTTCTTGGCAACGGCAAATGCGGGGAACGCGTTACCATTTCCTACGATGGAGGTCGAGATATAGTCGCCGACCATTCTCCCCTGGTTGGTGTTCGCCAGCCATGTAGGATTCATTGGCCCGGCCAGCTTTACGCTTGAGGACCAGGTTGATCCACCATTGGTAGACGAGATGTAGCCTACTTCGAGCTGGCAGTTGCTGGAACAGTTGGCATTCGGGAAGAAGTAGTACGTCACTGCGATATGAGCGCTGCTGCCCGAAGTCGATTTATCTACGGCTATGCCAGGAATGAAGTGATCAACGCCACTGCCAACCGGGTCTGCCGGAACGCGCTGTACTGCTGACCAGTGCGTGCCATCACTGGATGTGCTGTAGACGATATCATTGGCGCTGCAGCCATTCTCGAAACGACAGTCGTGCCAGGCCACATACACCGTGCCGGAGCCATCGATTTCGGCGCTTGGTAGTGGATCGTTCGCGCGCATGTTGCCGCCGATGGAATGTTCGGTGATATTCGATACGGTCACCAGGTTGCCCCAGCTTTTACCGCCGTTGGTAGAAGTGAAAGACTGGATGCCGTTGCCCCAGAATGGAACAATCACAGTGCCGTTGGGCTGGACCAGGGGCTGACCACCCAGACCAAGGGCGTTCGCGGGATGGGAGGGAGCGCCCCAGGTAGTGCCACCATCGGAAGAGGTGCTCATCAGCACGCTGTCGCCATTGGCTGCGTCGTCCCATTCAACATAGCAGTTGCCATAAAACTTGCTGCTGGTCGTATCGTCGCAAACGATCCAGTCCTTATCGTAGAAGCCATTGGTGGTTGCTACAGTAACCGCGTTTTGCCAGGTCAGACCGCCGTCGGTAGACTGGTTAACCAGGACTGCGGCTCCTTGCGTGCCAATCAGGGCAAGGCCAGAGGCAAGCCAGGTGTTGTGCCTGGCATCGTACGTAACGGAGGGGTCGCTGATACGGTCATATTTGCCGGGAGGGTTAGCGTAGACCGTGGTGCCTGGGAAGAAGCCGTTATGCCAGGTCGCCCCATTATCGGTCGATGTCGCCCAGCCATTATCCGAACTGCCACCATCGAAAAAACGTCCTGATTGGAAGACGGAAATGATGGTCGAGCCATTGGAATAGGTATCCGGCTCAACCTGGGTCTTGTGCTGGCTTGATTGGTTAGTAAAGGGGTCAGAACTTAATTTAAGCAGGCCGCTGTTTTTCTTGGCAGAAGCCAGGGCTGCTGTTGAAAGTAGCAATAAGAGGGCTACGGTAAGGGCCAGGACGGCCTGTCGCCGCCACCTGCGGCGCGAAGTGGTATTCAATGATCTTTCTC
Source organism: Ktedonobacteraceae bacterium (assembly GCA_035653615.1). NCBI lineage: Bacteria > Bacillati > Chloroflexota > Ktedonobacteria > Ktedonobacterales > Ktedonobacteraceae > Ktedonobacteraceae bacterium. Next base: position 105,716 of record DASRBN010000004.1, read on the forward strand.
CTCTGAAAAATAAGGGACAATGTTACGGTTGATGGTGAGGGAGAGGGCAAATCCTCCTTTCATGGTGAATGGAATCCTAACAAGAACATTCTGCAGGGACAGCGCCTGGTGCCTGTCCTCGCAGATTCCAGGAAGCGAACTCTATGAGGGCAGCGCCTGGCGCCTATCCCCGTTGCGATTGGAAAATGGGCCACTGTTCTTTACAGGAGCAATAGCCCATTTTGTGCTTGTAACAGGCGTCCTAGTAAGCTGTAGGATGCACTATCGCGTGCGACGGGCCGGTGTAGAGTACACTGGCATGCGATACGTTTGTTCCACCGGTAACAGGCAAGCCGCCCTTGACGGTATACAGTTCCTCGTTGAACTTTGTTCCCTTGTTTGCTTTGGCGACAACAATGCCTGGGAAGGCAATGCCGTTGGATGCAATGGAGGTCGAGATGTAGTCGCCGACCATCCTACCCTGGCTGGTATTGGCTAACCAGGCAAGCATCATTGGCCCGGCCAGTTGCTGGCTTGTTGACCAGGAAGCACCGCCATTGGTCGAGGAGATGTAGCCAATATCAAGCTGGCAGGTGGAGTCATTGCAGTTGGCATTGGTGAAGTAGTAGTAGGTGACCGCGATGTGAGCGCTGCTGCCCGAAGTCGATTTGTCCACCGCGATGCCGGGGATGAAGTGATCGACGCCACTACCAACCGGGTCGGTCGGAACGCGCTGCACTGCTGACCAGTGCGTGCCGTCGCTGGAGGTGCTGTAGACGATATCATTGGCGCTACAGCTCTTCTCGAAGCGGCAGTCCTGCCAGGCCACATACACCGTACCGGAGCCATCGATTTCGGCAGAGGGCAGCGGGCTGGTACGAATACTTGCTTTCTCGATATACGTCTGGAGGGTTGCTACGGTGACGGGAGCGCTCCAGCTTTTGCCGCCATTTGTGGAACTGAAAGCAGAGATGCTATTGGTGTCCTCGTCCTGGAATGGCACAATCACGGTGCCACCCGGCTGCACCAGGGGCTGGCCGCCCAGTCCATGAGGCGTCCCGGATGGGCTTAGCGGAGCGGCCCAGGTATTTCCGCCATCGGTAGAGGTACTCATCATTTCCTGGTCGCCGGCATCGGCGTTGTCGAACTCGGTGTAGCAGTTCCCATACGATGGGCTGGTGGAAGTATCGTCGCAGACGCTCCAGTTTTTGTCGAAGAAAGGACCTGAGTTATCTACGGCAATCGGGTTTCCCCACGTGAGCCCGCCATCGGTCGAGCGGCTTACCTCTATATCGACCGCGTTTCCATTCGTGATCCCCAGATAGCTAACAATCCATACTCCATGCTTTGCGTCATAAGCAATGGAGGGATCGCTCACTGCGGCAAAAGGGCCAGGCGGGGTCGCATAAGGTGTAGTGCCGGGCAGAAATCCATGCTTCCAGGTCTTGCCATTGTCGGTTGAAGTGGCCCAACCAATATCTGAGGCCCCTCCACTAAAGAAACGTCCTGATTGTACAACCATGACGATAGTGGAGCCATACGAAAGTGTATCCGGTTCCACCTGGGTCTTGTGCTGGCTTGACTTGTTGGTGAAAGGGTCTTTACTGAGCCGCAGGAGCGTAGGACTACCTCCCGCAGCAAAAGCCAGGGCAGTGGTTGTGAGTGTTAGCAGCAGGGCGACACTCACGGCTATGGCAGCGCGGGCGCGCCAACCAGAGCGAGAAATAGCATGCATGCCTGATTTCTCCTTTTCTCGCCTTGCCTGAGCGCGCGAGCGCTAGCCGTGTAGGGGCCATATTGATCGCGCCCCTGACGTTGGTAAGGCGGATAAGTGCCTTATTTAAGATAGGGCAACATACGTTTTTGGGGATAGTGATAGGTGAGCTTGGCATTTCCCCCTATACTGTAGTGATAACATAGATTGCTTGCGATGTCAACCGCCTGAGCTTGCCCTTTACATAAAAAAAGGCCTCCGAAGTAGCTCGGAGGCCTGGTGTGAAAATTTCTACGCCGGTGAGTTCGAAATTACTGCAAGTTATAGTGATTCTTATGATAGAAAACCATGCCCTTGCCGATAACCTTTACCGGTTGAAGGTCTTTGAGCATGATTGGCTCGCCGCACTTCGCGCAAATACGGCTCGTCATATGGTTGACCTCTTCGCGGTTTGCCAGCGAAGCACGTGCCGTCTTTGAAAGTTCACCCTTTTTAGGCATTATCTGTACCCCTTTCGCCTGGTTTCTAGCTGTCTATTTCTCCGTTTACCTGGACTTCCGTAGGGACAGTGCCTTGTGCCTGTCCGCACCGGAACGCCGGGACACGCACAAGGCGTTGTCCCTATCACTTTTCGCGTTGTAGTATACCATAGAGCGGAGAAGCTGTCCAATAGAGAGAACGTTTTGTGGGGAGTAGTTATTCCCCTCGTGCCTGCCCTCCTCGCTACGTGCCCCAATGCAGCCAGAGAAGGGCTTTGTAGAGAAATGCCTGCCACAGCGTCCACGAGTGATAACCGTTTTGTCGGTCGAAATGGTATGAGATGTGCAGCGCCGCCAGTTCTTTCACGAACTGCAGCGTATCTTCGTAGTATGGGTGATCCTGTATGCCGTCGGCGAGATAAAACTGTAGTGACCATGCCGCTTTATCAGTGAGGAGAACCGTGGCAGGACTATTTTCCCGTATGTAGGCCGGATTATTGCCCCAGATCAGGCCCTGAGCGTGGAAATAGCCGCCAAGTGAGATCACAAACCCAAATACATCCGGGTGATGTATCCCAATATTGGCCGCGCCGAATCCACCCATCGAAAGCCCTCCAATGCCCCTGTAGGCCGCTTCAGGAATCGTGCGGTACTTCGCATCCACGTAGTTGACCAGGTCCCTGGCCACGAAGGTTTCCATCAATTGACGTTGATCGGCGCTATTGCCCCACTCGCTAGGCCCCTTTTCAAATCCGTTACCATCGGGCGAGACAATGATCAGTTCCGGAATCTTGCCCAGCGCGATTAACGTGTCCGCCGATTCATTTGCCTTGCCCGCGGAAAACCAGTCCCTTTCTCCTCCTGGCGAACCATGCAGCAAATACAGCGTCGGATAGCGTCTTGTCCGCCCTTGCGGGGTATTATATGAAGGCGGCAAATAGATCAGAAATGTTCGCCGCTGTCCTCCCAGTGCTGGACTGATCAGGCTGTCCCGCACAATCGTACCGTGCGCAGGCAAGCTTTGCCTGCTGGCAATTTCAGGCGCCAGGTGTAGACCCGTATCTGGCGAATACAGGAACAGATCCCCTCCTCCCGTTGCCAGCACCAGCACTACCAGCAGCGAGAGAACTCCCAGCCATGTCATTCTGAGCGAAGCGAAGAATCCCCCGGCCTGGCCACTTTTCTGAAACGGTTGCTTCAAACTCGCATTTTTGTGCCGGTAATTGTTCCAGAGAGAGCGACCGAGCTGGTAAACGGGGTGCAGCAAAACCTCCGCGAACGCAACCCCAATCGCCGCGCCGCTGAACGCGCAAAGCAGTCCGAGCGCAAGCATTACGAAAGACGTATGCACCAGGGCCGCTGTATTCAATGGCTCAAGATGTCCACCGGCATCATAGGTGGGCCGCGTTTCAAGTTCTATAAAACCCAGGAGATAGCCGGAGCAGAAGATAATTGTGGCTCCCAGCAACGCGCCCAGCTTGCGTTGTCCTACAAATGCTCCTATCAAGGAACCACCTGCCGTCAAAAGCAGCGCCGCAATCAGTTGCGCTCGTAATGGATCAAAACCTGTCTGGATAATGAATGAAACCAGGTTGCTCAAAACGCCGCCAAAGAGCATCAGGCCACTCAGCAAGCCAATGCATAAAGAGAGCAAGAACGGGGCGGAGGATAAAGCGCGCCCTCCTTTCAAATACTTGCGAGAAGCATGTATGAACCTTTTCATACCTGTCCTCCACCAGTATATCTTCGTCACCGACCATGCGTTCGCTGCAAAGTAAAAAGGGAGCCAGGTGTTCCTGGCTCCCTCAAATGATACAGATTGTACAAAAATTCGCTACAAATACCGCACTACAAACATGCACTACTTGCCGCACTACAAGAAAAACAAGACCTGTTCGCACAAGCAATGTGCTGGTGAGAGAGGTTATCTCTCTCTCATCTAATAAAACGAAATCGCAACTATTTTGTAACGTATGTTCCTGCATAAATATGCTCCAATTATAGTTCAAGGTCTCTGTTTTCAGTTTTCTGGAGCGGTCACGAATTGTGGACGCGTAGCAACGCGAGAGCGATTCTGGGCAACGCTAGCGGTGTACTCGCGACCACGTAACGGCTCTCCCAGCGTGGCTGAAACTTTTGTTTGAAACGAAACAGGGTGCGATGTGTTTCTAGCAGTCGCAGGTGTTCCGAAACGAAACTGGCGAGCTGGCGCTGGCTCGCGGTAGTTTCTCCCCTCGTATCGGCCATAGCGACCATGCCGAGGCTTACCACCTGCGCTCCCCGCTGCTTGAATCGCTCAATGCCCTGCACAATCAATAACTCTATCGTTCCGGGAGGCGCGTTGGGCAACCTTCTCATTAAATCGAGCGCCCAGCCCCAGCCTTCTCTCGCTCCATCGCCTTCGCCTGTTCCTGCTGGATAAGAACCATAAATGGGTGTAAATGTGACAAACGCGCATGGTTCGCCCGCCCGGTCGAGGGCAATACCGGTAACGAAGCGCGGGAAAGCTGCCGCATATGTATCGCCCTGCTTCGAACGGATTTCCGCCACAGCATCGGCCCGGGCCGCGGTATCCGCCAGTTCATCCAGCCGGCCCATGCTGAACCCCATTTCCGTCCCCCGCCTTTCCCCCTTATGTTCCAGCCAGGCATTCGAAACTCCGCGCAATCGCTCTAAGACCTCCCGTGGTGGCGCTCCCTCGTACCAATGAATCGTCACACCATCTCGTTCGGCGCGTCGAGAGCTGGTACGTACATTCGCCATAGCGGAGCCGGAGAGCGTAAAGTGCTGCGGGTGTAGCATCGCCTCTTCACCTATCTTGAAGGTGCTCAGACCCAGCGCGCGATAGACCGGGAGATATTCTGGATGGGCCTGGTAGAATGCGACTTGCCAGCCCTGTAACCGGCAGAGTTCAAGAAATTGGCGCGTCACATACTCAAAAGACCCTGGCACGCAGATGGGATCACCCAAAACCACTGCAACAGTATTTGCAAGCCGGTAGCTCACGACGCCCTCAGCATGAGGAGCCAGGTAGTAAAGATTCTGCGGGGCCAGCGCGAAGAATGAGAGCGTGTGGCTACCATAACGGTACACCAGTTCCATCATCTTTTGCCGCGCCTGCGCCAGGCGATCTTTCTGGTAGGCTATCCACCAGCGCTCGCTCACCGGGCGTAGTAAGAAGAATATCCCTGTTAAAAGCACCGTCGCCGACAGCCAGGGGATCGACTGCAGGAACCAGGCCGCTCGTCTTGTAAGAGGCGTCAATTCTGTGGAGGGCAAATTCACCAGGCGCTGGAGCCATGAGTGGACAACCCCTCCAAAAGTTCCTGGCAGGATGATTTGTTTCTGCAAGAGATAAAAACCGCTCATGCTATAGATGAATAACAGGGTGAAGCCTGCAATGAGCAAGATAATTCCCTGTCTCATATGCCAGGGATCGCTTGCAACACGGAAGAGCCGTTTGTTCGCGATCAGCGCGAACCATAGGATGATGGTCAGAAAAGCTTCTTCAAAATCAAGCCCCTTAAGGAGATGAGCAATTGCTGAAAGTGGTAACAGGACAATAGTAATTTCCCAGGCCCGGCGTTTCCCGCGAACCAGCCCCCATGCCAGCAAGAGCAGGAAAAAGCCGAGAACGAGGGCAATAGTACGTCCCGTATTCACAAATGGCCAGATCGAAAGGGAAAAGGGAGCAAGCAGGTTGAGGAGATTGATAAAAAGACTAAAGCGCCCCGGTCGTGCTGGCAGCAGCACCGTTAATTCGTTAATAATGCCCATAACGGCGACAGCGAGGGCCAGCACCTCACGCTTCACTCTCAAGTGTTGTGCTATGTAGCCCCATCGAGGAAATCGCATTTCTAGCATACATGCCTTCCTCCTTATGCCACACAACATTACATCACCCTCTGCGTCTTCATTGAAGATGATATATCATTTAACATAAAATGTCAAGAGTTCTTTCATAATTCGTGAATATTGCCCGGATGAATGTGCTTTCTCTAAGTGCCAGGATTTAGCAATCCGGAGTAATTGGGGTAAGGAAGAGAGTCATATCCCAAATCGCAACTATTGACACCCACATGCTATCAAACGTATACTGCTGATGCTAGCAACTCTATCTTAGCATTTTCTGACCTATATGCATTATGTGATTGGAGGGTTGAAGATCGTGGGAGAGCGTATGAAAGAAGCAGGACGTTCATGGAACAGTTAGCCCTATTATCCATTACTCGTACAGATACACACTACCGGTTTCGCCTGAATCTATCCGATGGTCCGAGTTCTGGCACGCAGGAATATCTAACAGAGATTACCAGCGATTTACACGAGCGCTTGCGCCGCACACTGCAAGTGATTACCCAGCAGATGCAGGTAGGAGACGCAAAACCTCAAGTCCGGCGTGGCCCTCATGATAGCTTGCTTACGCTGGGACGTTTCCTTTTTGAAACGCTTTTGCCTTCTCCCTTGCAAGAGGCCCTGCATCGCCTCGATACGCCCTTGATCCTCACGACCAATACACCCGATATTCCCTGGGAACTCCTCTATGATAATAAGTCATCGCCCGGCCATTTCCTCTGCCAGCGCATCAACATCAGTCGCCAGATGAGCAGCCGCGCCGCTAACGCGCGCTCCTCGCTGCGTGAATGGAACAACAACACCGACGTCTCGCTGCATAAAACGCGCAAAATTGGCCGCAGGGAGGCGCAGGGACTGAACGTCTTATTCCTCGTCAATCCTACCAATAGCTGTTCCCTTGCCGAAGAAGAGGTTGCTTCGCTCTGCACCACGCTGCCAGAATCGATCTCGCGCATCATCCTCTATCGCCAGCAGGCCAACCAGTTAGAGATGCGCATGCGTATCAGCGCCGATTTCCCACAGGTCGTACACTATGCCGGTCCATTACCTGTCATATCGTCGTCCGGTGAGCCTCTGCTGGCGCTGGCCGGTAGTTCGCGCCTGGACGCAAACGCCGCCTCTCAGCTATTTTCATCATTCTTGAAACGCCCGCTTGTTTTTCTGAATTGCTATGATGGTTTACAAACAAGTACATTGGCTCCTGATGACATGGAGCTTCTTGCCAGCAATTTAATCGCCGCCGGTGCCAGCTGCGTTCTAACGATGCGCTGGCCCGTCAATGTACAGCGCGCGCGTGAATTTACCTTGCAATTCTACCAGGAAATTGCCGATGGCATCTCAATCGGGGAAGCCGTGCGTCGTACACGTTCAACCCTCGCCCAGCGCTATCCGGACGATCCCTCCTGGGCTGGCTATGTACTCTACGGCGAGCCCGCTATAGCACTGGTAGCCAGTACGCCTGGTCGCGATCGGGCCATCGAACCTCCCATGCATGCGCTTGACGACAGTGCTATAGCGCAACCGCTCTTCCCCTCCTCGAATGCCCTGGATCGGCGCTTCTTACAGGAAGTATTGGGCATTGCGCTGATGGAAGCGCGCGAGATGCGCAAGGATTATCTTGGCACTCCTCACCTGTTCATCGCCCTCACCAAGCTGGATGGCGGCTGCACGCAGGACGCGCTGCGCAATCTGCCCGGAAGTTTTTCTCCTAAACAGGTGCGCGAAGTGATTCGCCTCGCTCTCGGCTCGGGTAAGGCCAGCGGTGACACCCCCATCTTGCCCACGCGCCGCTGCAAGGAGATTTTGCAGACCGCCGAGCGTAACGCCTTGAACGCCGGCTCGACTATGATCGACGAGCGCGCCATAGCGCAGGCCGTCTTGAGCGAAAAGGATGGTGTCACCTACGAACTGCTTACCAAGATGGGCATCAACCCATCGCAGCTCATCGACCTGATCCTGGCTAGCAATGCCCGTTGCCTGCTGGAACTTGTGCCATCGGGCATCAATCCGGCCGTAGCCCCCGTCGAATTGCCCGTCGGCATCGGTCCCGAAGGTATCGTAGCTAAGGGAGGAAACTCCGTGCTGGAGCGGTTAGGGCGCGACCTGACCAGAGAGGCCAGTATGAGGCAGCTTCCGCCGCTGATCGGGCGCGAAAAAGAGATGCGACTCCTCATCCAGACCTTGATGCTCAAAGACCGCAACAATCCCATTCTCATCGGCGATTCGGGCGTAGGCAAAACGACCATCGTCGCCGGACTCGCCCAACGCATCGTAGACGGAAAAGTCCCGCCCGAATTGCGCGGTAAACGCCTGATCGAACTCTCAGCCAGCTCGCTGGTCGCGGGAACGAAGTATCGCGGCGAATTTGAGGAGCGGCTGCTAAAGGTATTGGAAGAGGCGGAAGGTAGCGGCAACATCATCCTCTTTATCGACGAGATGCACCTGTTGATCGGCACAGGACGCGCCGCTGATGGCAGTATTGATGCCGCGGGCATCCTCAAACCCGCCCTGGCCGGTGGCAGATTGCGCTGCATTGGCGCCACGACTCCCCAGGAGTATCGCACGATTGAGAAGGACGCGGCCATGGAACGGCGCCTGCGACCCATCAACATCGATGAACCCTCCACGGATGAGGCCCTCGCCATCTTAACTGGCATGCGCGACCTCTATGAAGACCATCATCATGTGCATATTACGAGCGAGGCGTTACAGGCGGCAGTACAGCTTTCGGTGCAATACCTGCCCAACCTGCGCCTGCCCGATAAGGCGTGCAGTGTGCTTGACGAAGCATGTTCGCAGGCTCGCGTCTTTCTGGCCGAGGATGAGGCGCAAGATGAAGATGAGGATGTGGAGCCGCCGGTAATTACCGCTCCATTGATTGCCGAGGTGATCTCTCATCGTACCGGCATTCCCGTGCGAGCGCCGGGACGCGAGGAACGCGACCGCCTGCTGAATCTTGAAGTCCTGTTAAAGAGGCGCGTAATCGGCCAGGATGAAGCAATCGCGCGCGTGACGCAGGCGATCCAGGTAGCGCGGGCCGGTTTGAAGCCACGCAATCGGCCAGCAGGCGTCTTCCTGTTTCTGGGTCCGACCGGAGTTGGCAAAACGGAGCTCGCGCGCGCGCTGGCCGCCGAGGTATTTGGCTCCGATGAGCATTTGATTCGCGTTGATATGTCCGAGTACATGGAAAAGCATGCCGTCTCGCGTATGATCGGCGCGCCTCCGGGTTACATTGGGTATGACCAGGAGGGCCAGCTGACAGGCAAGCTGCGGCGGCGCCCGCATTGTGTCGTGCTGCTCGACGAAGTGGAGAAAGCTCATCCAGAGGTCTTTGATCTCTTCTTGCAGGTCTTTGATGCCGGGCGGCTCACCGATGCCCAGGGCCACACGGTTGATGCTCAGCACGCGATCTGGATTATGACTTCTAATGTGGGGACCGATATGCTTGGTCGCTCCATGCCCAGCGGTTTCCGCGCCAGTGTCAAGGGGACGGCCGAGGAAATGCAGCGCGAGCGCTTGATGGAACGGCTGCGTTCAACATTCCGGCCAGAATTTCTTAATCGCGTAGATGAGGTGGTCATTTTCCAGCCGCTGGGCCAGGAGCAGGCCAGGGCAATTACACGCTTGCAGATGAATGAACTGGCGGCGCGACTTTTAGAGCAAGGGTTGACGCTGCGTGCCGATGATAGCGCCATAGAGCTGCTGTGCAAGGAGGGGTTCAGCCAGACTCAAGGGGCGCGCCCATTGCGACGAGCCATCGAGCGGCTCCTGACGGTGCCACTGAGTTTGCGCATTCTGCTGGCAAACATACCCGAACACGGAGAGGTGCATGTCAGCGCGGTAGATGGCAAGTTGGAGATCGACATTCGCGAACCGCAGCGTGAACGTGAAGAGGTTGGGGAAGATATGAAAGTGGATGCGTTATAATTGTTGACTTGTCTACCTGATTTTTCCTGCACTATGCTATGCCATATGATATCTCATGCGGTAATGGAGCTTACATAAAGGGATAGGACAGCAATGGATACTATTCACGAACACCTCGAATTCATTCCGGCAGGCGCGCTTTTCGTCGAAGGCACTCTGAGCATACCCGCAGAGGCGCGGGGAATTGTATTGTTTCCGTCCGGTATAGATAGTCTAGAGCGCTCTTCGTACATCACACGCCTGGCAGAACTGTTGCAGCAATCTGGATTGGCAACGCTGCTCGTCAATTTGTTCACCTCCGAGGAAAAAAACCAGGATGCGGTAACCGGCTTTTTCCGTGAAAATGTTGATATCATGCAGCAGCGCATTATAGGCATCGCCAACTGGCTTGCTGAAGACGAGCGGACACAGAATCTTGGGATTTGCTATTTTGGCAGCGATGTCACGGGCGCCGCCGTTTTAATAGCCGCCGTTGAGCGCCCTGACCTTGTTGTTGCCATAGCCTGCGCTGAAGGACGCCTGGAATTGGCCGGCAACTACCTCTCTCAAGTCGAGACACCGGTTCTGCTGCTGGCCGCTGAGAAGGATACGCAGCGAAGCGAGGCGAACCGGCAAGCCCTGGAGCAACTGCACGGCACGAAAAACCTGGAGGTCATTAAGGGAGCAACGGGCATCTTCGAGGACTCCAATACCCAGGAGCAGGTCGCGCAAATAGCGGGGCAATGGTTTGCACGTCACCTGGGCCTGTAGGGATGCGCTACCTGACGAGTGCGAAGAATCTGCGCCCAGCCGTGTCATTCTGAGCTGAGTGCGAAGAATCTCAGTACGACGGTGGCGCAGATTCTTCGCTGCGCTCAGAATGACACGACCTACTGCTGCTTTCCGATTTTGGTGGAGAAAGTTCAACATCTGCACTCTACGTGAATCCGCACGCTGCCGGTCGCCGCAAAGCAATTGGAGCCAAAAACATATGCACCGGCGATAATCCCCCATTATCACCGGTGCATATTTGGCAAGGAGACCCAGGACGAAATAATCGTCATAGAAACAGAAGGCATAGGTGTGTTCTGAGGTGGTGATGCTCGTAGTTTGTCTGGAGCGGAGCTTCGACGGATGCATTCCCGGAGTCAATACCCAGATAGGGTCGCTGCGACAGGTATTGCTTTCCGGAGCAGCGCTCAACAGATCAAATTGGCACCCAGCGATCATCACCACCACTGTTCTTAAGTGTACACAGAGCAACTTGCTTTAGCCTTTTTTCACCGTTGCATTTTTCTTTCACTATGAGCCATGCCTGATATGTTCTGTCAGGCGGAACAGTAGCGATTGCTTCTATCGTCTTCTGGTAGTATAGAGAAGAATTTGCATAAGTCTTACATAAGACAGCCATTTGTGATAAGATAAAGTACAAGGATTTGAGGAGGTGCTTTTATGAAGGCAGTAAAGACACACGTGGGACGTTGCGATAGCTGTGGTGAACCGGCTGCATATGCTCAACTATTGCCAGGCGGGCGAACGTTCCGCTTTTGCGAGCAGCATGTACCTTTGTTGGTAAAAAAACAGGCCGAGGCAGCTGCATCTACCACAAAAGAAAAGAAGTAGGTAATAGAATTTTCAGGCAAGCGCGTGTCTCTGGTCAGATGGCCGGCCATCTGACCAGAGACACGCGCTTGCCTGAAAATTTTTTGGCGATTGAAACCTAGCTGTCGCTACTACATACAAATATGTTGTAGAAGGCATTTAACTTTTGAAGCGAGATGGTGCTATTCAGGGGAGTTACGACGATGACATCTCGATCTTTTTGAGCGGGAAAGCGCGCGAAACGATAAGTCACGTGTTCACTATGGAGTATCCCCAGGAATCCGGGATGAAGATCGGTATGCGGCACAAAGACAAGAATGCTGGGACGATTAGCGTAGAGTACAGCGCTGGTATTTGCCGGAATACGATTAAGCTGCGGTTTATTGGTTAGTAATGGCACGGGGTCGGCCAGGATGATCTTACCCTGTGTTTTAAACACAATCGGATAAGCAATCCAACCCGCTGCCCAGCCGTACTGGATGTGTTCGCGCTCCATATAAGCGATGATGGCGTCGTTATTGAGCGGGGCTAATGTGCAATAAGGCGATTGAAAAGTGCTTCCGGCATCGGTTAGCCCATAAGAGAAGACCTGCATAAACATTGCTAAAAGGAGTATTCCGACAAGGAAACCAAGGGCGGCTTGCAATGAGAGAAGCCTGCGAAGCGGGTGAGCGACTTTGACGGGATCACCGGATGATCCCGTAGGGGCCGATGAATCGGCGGTGGGCGCGATGAATCGGCCCCTACGTTCTTTTGTTCTCGCTCTGCTCAGCAGTTCGCCCTGGCTGATTACCAGGACAGTGAAAGGGATGGCGAAGAGGAAAGGGAGAACCAGCGTCAGTGGAGTGGCATAACGACCGGCGAGATCATATTCGCATGCCCAGAGGCCAATTGCAGCCGCTTTCGTTACACAGAAAATAGTGGTCGCGCAGGCCGCAAAGAGCAGCGACAGACCCGTCAGGGAGCGGATGCGTAGCAATAGCGGTGCGGGGTGAACGAAGGAAGCAGCGAAGAGTACGACACTGGCAAGAATGCAAAACAGACCGAAGTAGAGCATGAACCCGTGTAAAAGTGCGAGCAGGGTGGATTCGTCGGGTAATGCTCCGCTGATGACGCGCGGCGTGACGCAAAAGGTATAAAGGTGAGCCAGGCCGAAAAAGATATCCACGCGCGTAGGATAGTGGGCGCGTATCTCAGGACGCAATACGGTGTTCCCCGAAAGGTACAGCATGTACGTGATATTCTGCCATGAATTGCTGATACCCCAGATGAGAGCAGGGCTAAGGCCAATGATACAGGCGGGGAACGCGGCTAAAAATGGCAGGACAACAGAACGTATAAAACGTTTCCTCGCAAGTTTTTGCCTCACCAGTTGTATGTAATCCCATGCGATCCAGAGGCCTGCCGCTGCGATGCCGTAGACGATGATCGGGTTGATCCAGAGGCCTAAACCAACAATAAAGCCAATACCTGCCCAGCGCCAGGCCTGTTCCCGCGCAGATGCTCCTGCCTGCCGGCGGCGCGTGAGCTTCAAGGACGAGATAAGCAGCAGCAGCATAAGCGCGAATGATTCGATGTAGCCACCCAGGGTAGTGAGTTCTAGCACGGTATCATACAGTGGGGGAATGGCCGCGAACAATGTGGATATGGTCATGAACCAGCGCTTAGGGCGCCGGGGTAGCCGGGCAGCGTCAGCTAACTCCGCTGCCAGCTTCCAGGTCAGCCAGACGACTGCGAGCGAGAGAAGAATGGGTTCGGCCCGTAGCGCCCATGGCGAAGGCCCTACGATGGCAAAGATAATGGCTACCAGGTAGGCTTCCAGGCTGCCCATGTATGGCTGGCCGTAGAAGTAGATCGGAAACTCACCATGCAAAATGTGCTCAGCCTGGATGCCCACAAGCGCCTCGTCGCCATTGATGAAACCTTGAGTATGAATAACGAGCCAGGCACGTATGATGAGCGCTGCTGCCAGGCAGAACAGGAGTGGAATAGAGCGACGGATGCGGTTCGCTGCTCCTTGCGATGTATATTCTTCTCCCGGCATGTCTTCGAGTGCTGGAGAATCATTCCAGGGTTTTGCGATCTTGACTTCGGTTAAGTAATCCTTAATACTCATCCTCTACCACCTCCACCAGTTTTCCAAAGCAGGCATAACGAAATCTTTAGACCGATACCAGGGACGAAAAAGAGACCAGGTAATATCATTCGGTAACCTCGCAGGAGCCGATACTGAATGTAACCAACCAAACACACTCGTCCGAGCGGCCTCTGTCGTGTCATGCTGAGCCTTTCGCTTCGCTCGAAGGGAAACTCCGCGAAGAATCTGTGCCCCATCCATGTCATGCTGAGGGAAGCGAAGAATCTGCGCCCCGTCGTACTGAGATTCTTCGCTTCCCTCAGCATGACATGGCGAGAGAATACTTCCCGTTTTTGGTTGGAAAAGTCCATCACCGGCGCTGGGCGCGATCAACTGACCCCTACACAGATATCTTGCCTGAGCGATGTGATCTGTTGTAATCATACCTATATGAACGGGAAAAACAAAATTATACGGTAGGGATGGAGATGAAATAGTACAATCGGGTATCACTCGATCAGGCTAACGGCAGTCGAACGTGAAAGATGGTTCCTGTACCTGGAATGCCGCTGCTCTCAATCCAGATTTGCCCTCCCATGGCTTCAATCAGGCGGCGTGAGATGTATAAGCCCAGGCCCGAACCGCGTACAGTGCTATTGAGGTCGTCTTCGAGGCGGACGAAGCGTTGGAACAGTTTTGCCTGATCCTGTGGTTTGATACCCTTGCCTTTATCGGCCACGCTAATGATCGCAGCGGGCTGCGGGTCCTGGACAATACGAGCATAGAACGTCACAGGAGTACCTTCAGGTGAGTACTTGAGGGCGTTGACGCTGAGGTTAAGGAAGACCTGGCGCAGGCGGCCTGGATCGGCTTGCACGAATAATTTTGCCGGGATATGGACGTACAGGGCCCGATTTTCCTTTTTGGCCTGTGGCTCGATCAAATCGAGAATGTTGCGTATCACCTCTTGAACAGAAACTCGTTCGATATGAGCGGGACGAATCCCGGCCTCTACTTCCAGGCGGCTTGCGTCCATCACATTACTGAGCAGGATGACCAGCTCTTCGCAGCCGCGCTGAGCCTTTTGCAGGAATTCCTGGCGTTGCTCAGCCGGCAAGGCGTCTCCATACTGGACGAGTAGTTCAAGATATCCTTGTACAGCGGTAAGAGGTGTGCGTAGCTCGTGAGAAGCTGTGATCATAAACTGGTCTTTAAGCTGGTCAAGCTCCTGCAGGCGTTTATGCGCGGTGTGTAGCTGGAAATAAAGTTGTGCATTGGTGAAAGCAATGGCCGCCTGTTCCGCGAAATCCTGGGCCTGCGCTAAGTCTGCAATGACAAATGATTTCTTTTTTTGCGCGCTCGTTCGCAATGAGCGCGCCAGTACGAGCAAGGCAACAGGCGTGTCCTTTGCGATCAAGGGCGCGAGAATGGCTGTGCGCACGTAGCGCCGTTGTAATGCCTCGCGTAATGAAGATACTCGCGCACCTCGTCCGCGAAATCCTTCTGGCACTGCCCGGCCACTAATGGCAGGCAAGGAGGGATTTGAGCGTGAAGTAAGGATCGCCGGAAATTGTCCGCTAATGGCGGGCAGTTTGCCGGTCGATTCCCGCTGTTCAATTGCCATTAATATTGGTTGCAGGGAACCGAGGGCCTGCATCTCAAAGTCGCGCTGGTAGATCGGCGGCCAATCATTGAACGTGGCAGGAGGCTCCTGCGGATCGACATAGTAAGCGAGGGGCAGCAATTGCCTATTCGTATCGCCGCTATAGAGCAGCGCATAATCGGCTTGTAGCGCGTTTGCTGCCTCTATGCAAATAAACTGGTGGATTTCGGCTGGTTCCGCGACGGCGGAATTCAGGCGAGCAGCGATATTTGCCAGCGCTCTGGCGAATCCTTCATGCTCGCGCGCCGACTGGTACAGGTGAGCATGCTCAATGGCGCTGGCTGCCAGTTCTGCAAATGCATTGGCTAAATAACTATCGTGCGGGCCGAAATATTCTGAAGTTGAGCGAGAGAGGCCGAGACTCCCTATTATTTTGTTCTGATAGCGCAGGGGAACAAAAAGTGTGACAGGTATCCCGTGGTCCTGTTGCCACTGTCGTATTTCTATTGGAAGGCCTGATGTCGGTGCTGTTGATTGAACCGCCATCTCTTTGCCTAAAAATCCCACCTGTTCTACCAGGTGTTCCGCATGTATCTCCCAGGTATTGATTTCTGCTGCGCCGGAAGTGGCCGCCAGCACCTGTAAGCTTGACTGCCTGCTGAGCGGAGAGTCATAGTCTCCTAACAATACAAGTATTGCGGCATCGAAGCCCAACTGATTTGCCGCAATGGTGATAATGCGGGTCAGCAGGGGATCAAGTTCGAGGATAGGGGCCAGCTGAGCAGCCAGCATGCGCAGGTGGTCAGCTTGTATGCTGCGCTGCTCTCGTTCTCGCAGCAGCATTTCATTTTCATTACTGGTCAGCACGTAGCGCACGGAGACAAGGACGCCCAGGATGGCGGTCAGCACAACAAGGAAGAAGGAAAGAATGGTGTTATCTTCTGTCGTTTCGCTATAGAGCATGAGGATCAAGAGGATGGCAAGTGGAATGTAAAGGAGCAGGTTACGAAACAGCGTATAACTACGGTCTGATTTTCCGCTGAGATTGGGCGGTATATCCTCTCTTAGAGGCGCCTGGTCCGTGTTCTGGCGTTCGTTGTAGACCTTGCGCACGATCATATTGTACTGGTAAAGAGCGGCGAGGCCCATTAAGAGATAGCCTATAAACCAGAATGTGTCAACATAGAAGGTGCCCGTCGTGTAGGTACCGGCAGGCACTCCGATGGCATAGCCTGTATCGGCACAGATCTGGGAAACAATGCCCAGCCCGAAAAGTATAAGGGAGGCACGCAATATACGCTCGGTGCGCTGGTAGAAGAGTAGGAGCAGGGCGAGTATGAGCAGGATATCCCAAAAAGGATAGGAGACGGCGACGATCAGTTTATACGTGTCTGTTTCATTCAGGAAGATAGGATAGATGACGAAATACCAGCTTATGCCTAGCAAGCAGAGGGTTGTAATGAGTGCATCGAGGCCAATCCGCAGGCGGAAGCGCCCGGCATGAGGCTGTGTGGGAATGAGAAGCAAACCTGCCAGGGCAAAGAGATAATACATGGTAAAGCCGATATCGGCTGGCGATGGAACGGGGGTTAATGTGCCGCCCATCTCCAGGTATGTATAATAGAAGCCGCCGATGCCATTCGTAATCAGGCCAGCGCCAATTAAAAGCCAGGCTAATTGAAGCCGCGGCTGCAGGCGTACAGGCCCATAACGCGCGCGCCAGGCTGTAGTGAATGCCCACCAGGCGCCAATCCACGATGCCACTCCATACATCGAGTCGCCCACGAACGTGACGGCGGTATCCCCACCCAGGCGGAACAGCAGCCAGATAAAACTGATGGTGATGATACCTATGCTACTCGCAGCTGCGAGATAGTTTTGGCGACCCAATTTCTGAAGATAGGCGCGCGTCAACTTCTCTGTTGCTACGATCTTCATTTGTAACTCGAAGGTCTGTCCTGACATAGCATTCCTCTGCCATTTATCGAAAATGTCAGGGTCGGTCAGTCGTCGCTCTGCCCCTGGGGGACGGTATGCAGGGGACGATACTGAAAGATTTTACCTGATGGCATACTCCTAGCTAGCTGACCATAGTATACCTGACAGCCTCTATTTTGTCACTCAGATACACAAGCATTCGTATTTTCGTACTGAAGATGAGGTCGTTTCATAGTCTATCGAGGCGTGATTTCTGAAAATATTGGGACGATGGAAGTATAATTAGATGAAGGGCGAAACAGCAGAAAGGAAAATGCTAGATGCAACCTGTAATCATAACCGCGGCCATCGTCGGCGCAGAAGTTACCAGAGAGCAACAACCCCATCTCCCTATCACGCCCCTGGAAATTATTGAGGCGGCGGTAGAGTGTTACCAGGCGGGGGCAGCGATCATTCATATTCACGTGCGAGATGAAAAAGGGAACGCCAGCCAGGATGCCGCCTTATTTAAGGAAGTGGTGGAGGGCATTCGCGCGCGGTGTGATGTGATAACCCAGGTATCGACAGGCGGAGCGATAGGAATGAGCGCACAGGAGCGCCTGCAAAGTGTTGAATGCAGGCCGGATATGGCGACGCTGACGACGGGTACGGTGAACTTTGGAGAAGGCGTTTTCATGAATGACCTCTCGTTAGTAGAGACCTTCGCGCGGCGCTTGCGCGATGATGGGATTGTGCCTGAGATCGAGATTTTTGACGTGGGGATGATCGATACAGCGCTGCGGTTACGCGCTATGGGCCTGATAACTGACCCGGTGCATTTTGATTTCGTGATGGGTGTGCCGGGTGGTATTGGCGCTGACCCGGCACACCTCGTGCATATGGCGCGCAGTCTTCCTGCCAGCAGTACCTGGAGTGTAGCGGGAATAGGGCGGCATCAGTTGATCCTGGGCGTGATTGCCCTGGCGATGGGAGGAAATGTGCGTGTGGGCTTCGAGGATAATATTTACTACCGCAAAGGCGTACTGGCGCGCAGTAATGCGGAACTGGTGGCACGCATTGCTCGTATAGCCGGCGAGCTGGAGCGTGCGGTTGCCACTCCTGCTCAGGCCAGAGAAATCTTGCAATTGGAGCGCTACAAAGTCCTGTAGCGACAGCGGCCTGTCCCTATCCCTACAGGACGACTCGATTCGGTTGTCAAAATTCATCAGCCTATAGACCTACCAGGGCCAGGACAGGCCACCGCATCCCATTACCACGTAAAACGCTTTCCCCCGCACTCTCTTCAGGAGAGCCTTATGCGAACAGGGTTCTCCCGCTGAGCACTTGCGATGGCCTGACCTGGCCCTGACGGCGCCGGTTACCGGAGGTGGGCGACCACAAGGGTACGTCCCCATCTTATGTTGAAAGCAATGGAAGCTCAACGAAAAACGTACTGCCGCTGCCTTCCTGCGATTCACACCAGATTTGGCCGCCGTGACGATCCACGATCTCTTTGCAAATGGTAAGGCCCAGCCCAAGGCCGCCATGCGGTGATGCCTGCAGGTCTGGACCGCGATAAAAAGGCTCGAAGACTCGCGCTTGCTGGTCCTCTGGAATGCCTGTTCCAAAATCGCGAACTTTGACGAGTACGGTATTCTCAAGTCGGGATAGGTAGACTTCGACCGGGCTTGCAGGCGAAGAGTATTTCAGGGCGTTGTTCACTAAATTGATGATCAGGTTGTGCATCCTATTAGAATCGGCCTGCAGCAGAATGGGCGTCGTTGGGGCAATCAAGGTGATTTTGCGGTTTGAAAGGAGCATCTCTTGTTCAACGACCTGGTGGCAGATATCTGAAAGGTTACACGTCTCCCTGTGTAGTCCGATGTTTCCAGCACGAATATTACTCAGTTCGAGCAATTCATTCACTACAGCGTTCAGGCGGCGGGTCTGACCATCGATACTCTCTAGCGCAGTGCGAATTACTGCCATTTCGGGCGAGAGTTCTTTATGACGCGCTAAACGCCGCAAGAGCAACTGGGTATGCCCGCTGATGGTGGTCATAGGCGTTCTCAACTCGTGCGACGCGACCGTGATGAACTGATCTTCCAGTTCGGTCGCCTGCCGGAGCTCCAAATCTTCCTTAACGGGTTCAATAGTATAGTTTTGAGGCGGCTGCTTGTTCGTGTGAGAAGGAGATACTTTTCCCCACAAGCGGTAGATGGAGATGATAAATCCTGAGAGCAGCAGGTTGAGTACACGCTGTATGAACCGGAATGCAAAGGTAAGCGGCACTCCGATCAAGTATCCGAGTGCTGAGCGCTGCTTCTGGGATTTCACAATTGAATGATGTTGATTCATCTCTGTTCCCCGTTGAGACGATTCGAGTCTCATAGAAGTTGTTGGGCGCCTATTCTCAACCTGGATCATACTCTTGTGTCTCCGAATAGTCCTCTACGAAAAATGCTCATGCTCTGATTGGCTGCATATAGAATAGCTAGAATGGAGAAGCTATTCTGAATGGATTTCCTTATCCTACAAAGGGACACGAAATGCCGAAAAGCATGGTTTCATATTTTCGGCGTGAATGAGCCTGACAAGCTAATTTGGTGGAGGACGAAAAATATTTTCAATTGAATGGCTTCCCAACCCTGTTCCGCTTTTGGGCAATCACCAGCTATCTGGCGTTGTCAGTAAACGTGTCCATAGTATAAGATGTTTAGTAGAGAAGCATGGTTTGCCTGTAGATGCTCTTCGCGGGATTTTTGAGCCAGGGGTAGGGGTAATGAGAGCCTCCGGAGGAGGGCAGGCGCCAGGTGCTGTCCCTACGAAAAAGATGAGGAATGCTACGATGTTCAAGAAACTATTGGTTGCGAACCGGGGCGAAATAGCTGTTCGCATCATGGCGACGTGCCGTGAAATGGGGGTACAGACCGTCGCGGTTTATTCAGACGCCGACCGTCATATGCGCCATGTAGAGCTGGCGGATGAGGCGTATTACATCGGCCCGGCGCCGGCCACGCAAAGTTACCTGCGCATAGATACGATGATCGATGTTGCGAAAAAAAGTGGCGCTGAAGCTATTCATCCCGGCTACGGGTTCCTTTCCGAAAATGCCGATTTCGCCGAAGCATGCGAGCGGGCCGGCATCATTTTTGTTGGTCCGCCCGCGGCTGCGATGCGTTTGATGGGATCAAAGATTTCGGCCCGGCAGCTGGCGCAATCGGTTGGTGTGCCTACTGTTCCCGGTTATAACGGTGAAAGCCAGGATGATGAGATATTGATGCGCGAGGCGCGGCGCATTGGTTTTCCCCTGCTCATCAAGGCGGCAGCGGGTGGAGGGGGCAAGGGGATGCGCGAGGTATATGAGGCCTCGGATTTCATGGATCAACTGGCGGGGGCGAGACGAGAGGCTCTGGCATCGTTTGGCGACGCCACCGTCTTTCTCGAACGCCTGGTATTACAGCCACGGCATATCGAAATACAGGTGCTTGGTGATACTTTTGGCAATCTCATTCACCTGGGTGAGCGCGAATGCTCGATCCAGCGCCGTCACCAGAAGATTATCGAGGAGAGTCCATCGGTTGCGTTGACGGCGGCACTGCGCGAGGAAATGGGAGAGACTGCCGTCCGTCTTGCCAAAGCCGCGGGGTATGTGAACGCGGGCACGCTTGAGTTCATGCTCGATACCGAAAAGCAGTACTATTTTCTTGAAATGAATACACGCCTGCAGGTTGAACATCCGGTGACCGAGCTGGTTACAGGCTTCGACCTTGTGCGGCACCAGTTGCTGATTGCCGCGGGCGAGCCATTAGCCATCCGGCAGCAAGAGGTTCATCCGCGCGGCCATGCGATAGAAACCCGCCTGTACGCCGAAGACCCCGACCATAACTTTATCCCTTCGACCGGCACAGTGACGCGATTTATACAGCCGCGGGGACCTGGTATTCGCGTCGATAGCGGCATCCGCAGCGGAGATGAGATCACGCAGTTTTACGATCCCATGATCGCCAAGTTGATCGTCTACGGCGAAGACCGTGCGGCGGCCATCGCGCGTTTGCAAGATGCATTGGAGCAGACGACCGTTTTCGGCGTCAAGACGAATGCCCAATTGCTGCTCGCCATTGCTAAAAATAAGGACTTTCAAGAAGGCCAGACCTATACGAACTTTCTGGAAGCATCCGGGTTGATGAAGGAGGGTATTTTCCAGCAGGAGGCGCGGTTAGACCTGTTGAAGCGGGTGCTGCAAGCGGCGGCATTATATGAAGTCGCGGGCGCGGTAAAAGAAAGCGATGCGTATAACCATCACGCGAATCCCTGGCTGGCGCTTGGACCATGGCGCATGTTTGGGGAGATCAGGCATGTTGTCTATGAATACCAGGGAGAGGCGCGCAGGCTGGCTTTATGGCAAGATAGAGAGGATAATGGAGCCTGGAACGTGCAAGTAGATGACGGGCCGGCGGAGAAGATCACCTGCGCTTTTGACAATGAGGGCTTTGTGCTGTTGCGACAGGGTAACGCGCAAACGCATGCCTATGTGCAGCGCAATGAACGTGAGATGCAGGTTGCCCTTGGAGGGTATATATATCGTCTTGGTCGCCGTCGTCCGCCGGATGTAAATACAGCAGGACATGGCGGCGGAGCCGGGCACGCGCAGGAAGCGCTTACCGCGCCCATGGCAGGCACAATCGTCAAGGTGCAGGTAAAGGAAGGGGATACAGTTGAACAGCGCCAGGTGCTGGTGATCCTGAGCGCTATGAAGATGGAGCATACAATCGTGGCTCCCTATAAGGGCAAAGTTAGTCGCATACATTACACGGAAGGCGACGTGGTTCAGGGTGGGGCCGTTATTGTGGAAATGGAATAAGGTGAAAGGATTATTTAGATGCAAGTAGGTTTTATTGGCATTGGCGTCATGGGACGCCCGATGACGCTCAATTTACTGAAGGCGGGACATCATGTCACTATTTTTGCTCGCCATCCTGAGAAGCCGGAGGTGCAGGAAGTCATTAACGCGGGCGCCAAATTAGCCCCTTCGTCGCGCGCGGTAGCCATGGCATCAGAAGTCGTGATTACGATGGTGCCCAATTCGATGCAGGTGGAAGAGGTTGTGGCAGGCCCACAGGGTATATTCGAGGGCGCGCGTAAGGGGTTGATCATTATCGATATGAGTACAATCGCGCCATCCGTCAGTCGCAAGCTGGCGCAGGATGCCGGCAAGTATGGCGCTCATTTTCTCGATGCGCCCGTAAGCGGCGGGTCGCAGGGCGCGGTGAACGGCACCTTGACGATCATGGTCGGGGGCGAGCGAGAGATATTCGAGCAGGCACTGCCGGTTCTGGAGGCGATGGGCAAGAAAGAAAATATTTTTCACGTTGGGCCGAACGGTACGGGCGAGGTGGTCAAGATTGTTAATAACATCTTATGTGGCGCTATAGCGGCATCTATCGCCGAGGCATTTACGCTGGGAGTCAAGGCCGGAGCCGATGTGAATACAATGGCAAAGATCATCGGAGTCAGTACAGGCGCGAGCTGGCAGCTTTCCAATCAATTCCCACTACGGGCGTTTCAGGGCAATTTTCAGCCCGGCTTCATGACCGACCTGTTGCATAAGGACCTGGGATTGGCGCTCGATCTTGCAGCGGAGAATATGACGCCGGCAGCTATGACGGCCCTCACGCGTCAGCTGTTCGAGATGGCCCGCGCCGAAGGTTTCGGGCGCGAGGATTATACATCGGTGATTAAGGTGCTGGAAAAGATGGCAGCTGTGGAGGTGAGAAGCGAGTAACGTGATGAATGCCAGGACAGGCACCAGGCGCAGTCTCTACAGTAGAATCCTGTAGGGACTGCGCCTGGTGCCTGTCCTCGTAGCTTGTCTCTTTATTGATAAGTTTGGTACAATAGCGGCAGAAGGCAAAACAGGGCATGTATATCCGCGAGGAGGACTATAAATATGTCACTGCAAACACTTGTGAAGGAAAAGCGCGAAGACATCCTGCGCATCGCCTCTGAGTACGGCGCCTACAATGTACGTATCTTCGGGTCGGTCGCGCGAGGAGAAGATGACGAGAGAAGCGATATCGATTTCCTGGTGGATATGGAAAAAGGCCGCAGCCTGTTCGACCTTGGCGGACTGCTGATGGACCTTCAGGATTTGCTAGGGCATGATGTGGATGTAGTAACAGAGGATGGTCTGCGGGAGCGCATTAAAGACCGCGTTCTAAGAGAAGCCGTTTCTATATGAGAGATCGAAGCATTGTTTGATAGTACAAGAGAACGGATATCTGCGATGATGGTCGGCTCCTCTCTTGATAACATTATGTCGTACCTTTCTTTAGGATAAACCCGAGTGACCAGATCGTCACTCGGGTTCAAATGCCACCCTACCCCCAATTATTTCTTAGCGGTCACTTTCACGGTGCGGGCCTTGACATGCTCGGCCTTGGGCAGATTGAGCATCAGGATACCATTCTCGTAGGTAGCCTCGGCGCGGTCGGCGTTAATGGGAGCCGGCAGCGTGAAAGACTGCTGGTACTGGCCGGACTGGAAACCATTCCAGTGGACCGTCGCGCCCTGCGGAATCTGTACATTGGTCTGCCACTTCAGCGTCAGCGTATCCTGCTGCGCGGTGATCTCTACTGTGTCAGCATTGGCGCCCGGCATCGGAATCTGGAGAATGAAGCCATCCGGCGTCTCGAACAGGTTGGCGGTAATTCCACCGCGATTGAGCATATTGCGGGAGATGAAGCTGTCCTCGAAGAGGCGGTCCATCGCGTCGCGCAACGAAACAACTTCATTGAATGGATTGTAACGAGTCAGGTTATTTGCCATTGTTTTACTCCTTCCTTTCCGAGAATTCTCTAGTACTCCTGAACTTATCTTTTGAACCCGCTCTACCACATCCCCACTCCCGCCCCTACTTTTGAGCAGGTTCTTATTTCGTTTCTCTGCTGTAAGAATAGCGCAACCACTATTAGAATCGCGTATACGAAGTGTAAGAATTTTGTTAGAAAGCTTGATAGGAAGAGTATCAAACCATAACCCCCATTGGTGTCCTCTCGACGCCATACCGCGATTCTGCTACAATGCTGTAAAACAAGCGAACGTATGCAGGGAAGGGAACCATCATGACAGTAGCACAACATTTCACACAGGAAGCGATAGAACACGTCCTCAAACGAGGCGTGGTACAGATCGAGAAGGAAGACGAGTTGCGCCGCCTGCTCTTAGAAGGCAACCACGGCCAGCCGCTGCGCGTAAAGCTGGGTGTGGACCCCAGTCACTATGATCTCACGATAGGTCATGCCGTCGTTTTCCGCAAACTGCGCCAGTTCCAGCAACTCGGCCATAAAGCCGTCGTTGTCATTGGCGACTGGACGGCTCGCCTGGGTGATCCGAGCGGGCGCGAGGATGCTCGCAAGCCACTCAGCGCTGAACAGGTCGCGGAGAATGCCCGCACCTACCTGGATCAATTCTTCAGAATAGTCGATCCCAATCTGACCGAGGTGCGCTGGCAGAGCGAATGGTACGATGCATTCGGTCTGGCTGATGCCCTCAAGCTGCTCGGTCATAAAACCGTGGCCCAGATGCTGGAACGCGACGATTTCTCCAAACGCTACAGAAGCGGCACCGAAATCTACCTCTCCGAGTTCGTCTATCCTCTCCTGCAAGGGTACGATTCGGTCGCTTTGCATTCCGATGTCGAGATCGGCGGCACCGACCA
Source organism: Ktedonobacteraceae bacterium (assembly GCA_035653615.1). Taxonomy (NCBI): domain Bacteria; kingdom Bacillati; phylum Chloroflexota; class Ktedonobacteria; order Ktedonobacterales; family Ktedonobacteraceae; species Ktedonobacteraceae bacterium. The sequence continues at coordinate 130,568 of DASRBN010000004.1, forward strand.
GACGTTCAATCTGCTGGTCGGGCGCGAGCTGCAGCCCATTTTTGGACAGCCCGCGCAGCAAATCCTGACCTTGCAGCTCATTGTGGGCCTTGATGGCTTCAAAAAGATGGGTAAATCGCTGAGCAACTACATTGCCATGACCGCTCCCGCCAACGATATGTTCGGCAAGCTGATGTCACTGCCGGATCATGCCATGATGAGCTACTTTGAGACGTTAACTGACGTGCCAGGGGCCGAACTGGACGAATTGAGCCGCGAGATGGCGGAGGGTTCGCTCAATCCGCGGGATGTCAAATTGCGCATGGCGCGAGAGATTGTCACCAACTTCCATGATGCAGCGGCTGCTCAGCAGGCCGAAGAAGCCTTTACGCGCCAGTTCTCTGAGCGCCAACTGCCGGCAGATATTCCTGACTACCCCTTGAGCCAGCCGGTTGATATTCTCACCTTCATCGTCGATGCAAAGCTGGCGAAGAGCAAGGGTGAGGCACGTCGTCTCATCCAGCAGGGAGGCGTCTCGTTTTTCCCGCAGGGCCCATCCGACGAGGCTCAGCGTATCGGCGAGATTGATTTTGTGGTGCCTGTGATTGATGGCGCTATTCTCAAGGTGGGAAAGTTGCAGTACGTCAGGATCAGAGCATAAGGAGGAGGCAATATATGCCACACGCAACTATAGGAGTCATCGGCGGCAGCGGACTCTATCGTATGGAGGGAATGACCGAGGTCGAAGAGGTCACAGTGGAAACGCCTTTTGGCAGTCCCAGCGATATGATAACCGTGGGCAAGGTTGAAGGAGTTTCGATGGCCTTTCTGCCCCGTCACGGGCGCGGCCATCGTATTTCGCCAACGGAAATACCCGTGCGTGCCAATATCTGGGCGCTCAAGAGCCTGGGCGTCGAGTGGGTCGTCTCCGTCAGCGCCGTCGGCAGCCTGCGCGAGCATATCGCTCCTCGCGACCTGATCATCCCCGATCAATTATTTGATCGTACAAAGAGCCGCGTCAACTCCTTTTTCGAGGGCGGCATTGTCGTGCATGTCACGTTTGCCGATCCATTTTGTTCCACACTCAGCAAACTCCTGATCGAGTCCGCGCAAGAACTGGGCGATGTGAAGGTTCACGTGGGCGGCACCTATGTCTGTATGGAAGGCCCGCTCTTCTCCACGCGCGCCGAATCGCATGTCTACCGCAGCTGGGGTATGGATATTATCGGCATGACTGCCCTGCCGGAGGCAAAGCTGGCACGTGAGGCCGAATTATGCTATGCCTGTATCGCCTGCGCCACCGATTACGATAGCTGGCACGAATCCGAGGAATCGGTCACCGTCGAAATGGTCGTCAGTAATCTGAGCGCCAATGTTGCCAACGCCCAGCGCATTCTTAGAAGTGTGGCCAGGAAGATTCCTGCCGACCGCAGCGCGAACACCTGCGAGTGTCCGAGCGCCCTTGCCACCGCCATTCTCACCGACCGGTCCAGGATTCCTGAGCAAGTTAAGCAGAAGTACGAGCTGCTCATCAGCAAGTACTTTTCTTGACATTTCCCTGCTAGAGTAGTACAATGACTGTGTTCCAGGGAGATGATATCAAACGGAACAGGCCGGTTTTCTTCCGGTCCTGCCGATCGGCGTAATCGGGTCCTACGCGGCAGATGTCTGTGAACCCCGCTAGGTCCGTGAGGAAGCAACGGTAAGTGGACCTCTCTGGGTGCCGTAGGGTAGCCTGATTGCGCTGATCGGCAGGACCGGGCGAAAATCGGTTTTCTCTATGTTTGCTTGTGCCTTCATCCGACCTGGATTGGGTTCGAGGCCCGTGTCTCGTGGGTTTGCAGGCGGAGTCCTAATATCATGACCTCACAATCGCTCTACCGCAAGTGGCGTTCACAAACATTCGATGAGCTTGTCGGCCAGGAAGAAATCGTAACGACGCTGAAAAATGCCCTCAAGAGTGGCAGCCTGGCCCATGCCTATCTCTTTACGGGGCCTAGAGGTACCGGTAAAACCAGTACCGCCCGCCTGCTTGCCAAAACTGTGAATTGTCTCAATCCGCGTGACGGTGAGCCGTGCAACGAATGCCAGCAGTGCCGCGAGATTACTGCCGGTAACTCATTCAATGTCATCGAGATCGACGCCGCTTCCAATCGTGGCATTGACAGTATCCGTGACCTGCGCGAAAAGGTCATGATGCCGCCCTCGACCGGCAAGTATAAGGTCTACGTCCTCGACGAAGCGCACATGCTGACGACCGAGGCGTTTAATGCCCTGCTCAAGACACTTGAGGAACCACCACCTTACGCCATTTTCATCCTGGCGACCACGGAAGTGCATAAGATGCTGCCAACTGTGATCTCGCGCTGCCAGCCATTCTACTTCAAGCGCATCACCACGCGCCAGATCGTCGAACACCTGCATTTCGTTGCTGAGCAAGAACATATCAAACTCGAACGCTCCGCAGCCGAACTTCTTGCCAGGGCCGCAGCCGGCGGTATGCGTGATGCCTTGAGCCTGCTGGATCAGGCCATTGCCTATGCAGGCGAGGAAATATCCCTGGCGCAAGTGCAGGCCATGCTGGGTGTTGCAGACACGCGGGCCATCTCTAAGCTCATCAATCATATCGCTCAACAGGATAGCCCGGCCGTTCTGCACCTGATCCACGAACTCGCGGAATCTGGCGCAGACCTGCACCAGATCAATGCTCAGGTGGTCGAATACTGGCGCGCGCTCATGCTGACCCATGCTGGAGCCAACACTGCTTCCATTCTTGACCTGACTGAAGACGAAATGAGCGAGATCAGGCCGCTTTCGCAGCTTTTCAGCCTCGAAGAGCTGACCGAGTGCGCGCGCATCTTCGCGCAAAATGATCTCATGCAAAAGAATCAGGGCACCCCGCAGCTTGGACTTGAACTGGCCTCGTTGGAGTGCATCGAGGTGCATCGCCGCGCGCAAGCGGGTCAACTGCACGTTGCTCCTGCTGCTTCGATCCCAACTCCAGCAGCACAGTATCGCCCCCCTGTTTCACATACAGCAACACAGCCGGAAGCGCCGGCTCGTTTGTCGCAAACCCCGCATGCCCGGAAACCCTCGACTCCACAGAAAAAAGAAGAGGATTTCGATGTATCGCCTGGCGGTAGCGCTCGCCCGCCTGTGACAGAGCAAAAAGAAGTGCAACCCGTATCTTTGTCATCTAATGGCTCGAAGCCGCCCCTGACCGTTGAGCAGGTGAGTGATGCATGGGAGAGGGTAAGGAAACGGACGAAGCAGAAGAGCAAAAGCGGGTTGATGGCAGCATATCTGGAACATTTTAAAGTTGTTGGTATAGAGGGGACGGCTCAGCAACCAATAGTTATCATTCAGGCGGCAAAGCAGGTGCATTATACATTCGTGAAGGAGAACGACCGTTATAAAGACCTGGAATGGGCGTTGACGATGGAGTTTGGTCTGCCCTGCCAGGTACGGCTTCTGCCACCTGGTCACACGTTCACCGCAGTTCCGGTTTATGAGCCTGATCCACCATCTGCCAATACAATGCTAACCTCTGCTCCACCGCAGTCCGCATATCGTGAACCGCCGGTTTCTTCACCACCTGCCCAGATTGAGCAGGCGGCGAACGGAATAGAAACGCCGGACGTGGGCCTTTCGGCGGTTGATACAGTTCATACAAATAATGGCGATGGGCCAGTTGCCAAAAACAGCGTTGTGAGAGAGAATACTAGTGTGTTCTCATCGAGAGAGAGCATTCAACAGCAGGCGGAGCGTGACCCTGTGGTGCAGGAAGTGATAAAAACTTTTTCGGCAAGAATCGTAGATGTGTTCCCAAAGTAAGGAGCGAGCTTTTCCATGAACATGCGTGAAATCCAGAAGATGCAGCAGAGGCTGATCAAAATGCAGGAGGAATTGGAGGCCTCCCAGTTTACAGGTACCGCCGGTGGCGGCGCTGTAACCATTACTATGAACGGAAAATTTGAAATCTCCGCCGTCAAAATTGACCCGGAAGCCTTTAGCGCAGATGATATCGCCGAGCTGGAAGTAATGGTGCTGGCCGCTGCCAAAGATGCCCACGACAAGGTGAACAATGCGCAGCAGAAACTGGCCAGCAGCGTAACCGGCGGCATGAAAATTCCAGGATTATTCTAAAACATGAGCAATCTCGCGCCGCCTGTAGCGGCACTGATCGAAGAGTTTTCCAAACTGCCCGGTGTTGGTGTCAAGACCGCGCAGCGCCTCACCTTTTTCATCTTACGTAGTCCTACCGACCAGGCGCGCCGCCTGGCCGAAGCCATTATGCGCGTCAAAGAGAGCATTATCTACTGCTCGCGCTGCTTTAATATTACCGAAACCGATCCCTGTATCACGTGCAGCAATCCCAACCGCGACCAGGAAATCATCTGTGTGGTGGAAGAGCCGCTCGATGTGCTTGCCTTAGAGAAAACTGGCGTCTATAAGGGACTGTATCATGTGCTTCACGGGGCGCTCTCGCCTGTCGAGGGCATCGGGCCGAAAGATTTGCGCATTGACGAACTGCTGCAACGCGTGCGTGGAGGCACGGTGCGCGAGGTAATTCTGGCGACCAACCCCAATTTCGAGGGAGAATATACTGCCAATTACTTGCAGAAAGAGTTGAAGCCTTTCAACGTGCGGGTTACAGGGCTTGCACGTGGCCTACCGATTGGCGGCGACCTGGAATATGCCGATGAAGGCACGCTGAGCCGCGCGCTGGAGGGCAGGCGTGACATGTAGGCGGGCAAGGGATTCTTCGCTGCGCTCAGAATGACATGTGCCAGGACATGTGCCAGGACATGCCAGGACATGTCATTCTGAGCGCAGCGAAGAATCCCTCACCGGCTCATGGGAATCACCGGGGAAAAAACTCTTGACATACTCGCGCCTCTATGGTACTCTTGTTCTACTTTAGAGGAGTGGGTATGGAGAGAGCAGCCCATTTCCGCTTTTTCGACCCTGTTAGAGAATATCTTAAAGGGAACGAAAAAAACGAGTCGTATCATACCAGCACACGGATTCGTTATTTTTGTCATCGCATAGGCGACAGGGGCGTTCCCCTCCCATAAAGGGAACCAGCAAGATTATAAAAGGAGGAATGCAGGGCGATAAAGCGGGATGGCAACGAACCTGTCTAGAACTGTGCCGTCATTTACACCCTGTAAAAAAACAGGCATGCCAATGAGTAAAAAGGAGAAATCCATGGCCGACCGAGGCAGTACTGTCGTTTCTACTGCCACTACCGAGCGAGAAAAGGCTATAGAGCAAGCCTTGAGTCAGATCGAACGCCGCTTTGGTAAGGGCGCCATCATGAAGCTAGGCGAAGTATCAAAGATTCACGTTGAGGTCATTCCTACCGGGTCTATCGCGCTCGACCTCGCCCTCGGCGTCGGTGGTATCCCACGCGGGCGCATTACAGAAATTTATGGGCCTGAGTCATCCGGTAAGACAACGCTTTGCCAGCATATTATCGCCAACGCCCAGCGCGCCGGTGGATATGCTGCCTTTGTCGACGCGGAACACGCGCTTGATCGCACCTATGCCGCCCGTTGTGGCGTCGATACCAATAACCTGTTGATCTCGCAGCCCGATACCGGTGAGCAAGCATTGGAAATCGTGGATGCTCTTGTGCGTAGCAACGCGATTGACGTGGTCGTTATCGACTCTGTCGCGGCGCTTACTCCTCGTGCCGAGATCGAGGGTGAGATGGGCGATTCTCACGTTGGTTTGCAGGCCAGGTTGATGAGTCAGGCCATGCGCAAGCTCACCTCGGCTATTAGCAGCTCCAATACGGCCGTCGTTTTCACGAACCAGCTGCGTGAGAAGGTCGGAGTGATGTTCGGCAATCCTGAGACCACTTCCGGCGGTAAAGCCCTGAAATTTTACGCTTCGGTACGCCTCGATATTCGCCGTACCGATACCATCAAGCAGGGCCAGGATGTGATGGGAAGCCGCACCCGCGTGCGCGTCGTCAAAAACAAAGTCGCGCCCCCATTCCGCGTGGCCGAATTCGACATCATGTACAGCGAAGGTATTTCTCGCGAGGGTGGGCTGATTGACCTCGGCCTGGAGATGGGCCTTGTGAAGAAGAGTGGCGCGTGGTTCAATGTCGGTGACATCCGTCTCGGCCAGGGGCGAGAAAACGCGAAGGAATTCCTGCGCCAGAACAGTGATGTTGCCTCCGCCCTCGAAGAGCAGATTCGCGGCAACATGAATTCGTTCAGAGTGGGTGAAGTCGACGGGGAGGAAGAAGAGGAAGAAGAGACTCTGGAAGAAGTGTAAGCGTTGGCTTTGTATCCCCTTACACTCTAACCGATCTAAACGAACAGAACAGACACTGCCTGGCTCCCAGAAAGGAAAGCCAGGCAGTGTCTGTTAGCAGGCAAGAAACAACCAATCTATCGAGGCCAATGCTTCACGAACAAGGGAGGTGAAAATTTCTTTGCCTCTTTCTTTCCCTCCTTACTCAATGGGTGCTACACGGCGATCGATTGGCAGTCTGAAGATCCCATAGGGAGCTCTGGCGGCGAGGATGCTGGTCAGGCCAGCAAGCCAGGCAACCACCGCGCAAGCAATCGCTACCCAACCTCCGGCGTGTACAACACCGTAGCTGTTCGAAGCCAATTGTCCGATTGTGAGCAGGAGGTAGGAGACGAAGAGCAGTGCGACCGATGCGATTAATGCGGCATTTGACCGCAGTGTTCCGATGAGTACTATCCCTGAGAAAATCGTCCAGCACAGGAAGAACAGGCCAAGCGCAAAATGCATATCGCCGGTGCTGTTGAGAGCTGCCAGGATGCCAAAGTTCGGAATAAAGATCAGACCAATGGCGCCAAGGAAGCCGCCATAGGAGGTGAAGAGGGTCGCCATGAGCATGGAATTCTTGCGATATTCCCACATTCCGGCGAGCACCAGGATGACGCCCAGGATGAAGAGTACGACTCCCACTGCCGGGCGCATGCCCGCATTTTCATAGGGAATGATAAAGCCGGTATAAAAACAACCGACAATCGCTGTTGCGAATGCGAGTACGTTCAGGCCAAGCGGCGCAGGACTGGCAACATTGGTGACAATGGTGTCAACACGTGTCGTTGTTTCCTGCGTTACGGGTGTTGTAGATGTTGCAGGTGTTGTGTTGTAATCTTTCATCATAATTCCTTCCTTTCTTCGAAAGGGCATCGTTATCCGATGTAAGGGAGATGAATGTTTGTCCTTGCCTGCTTGCTGGATACGATGCCTGAGAACTTTTCGCGCTCCCTTGTCCGTGATCGTCTCGCTGCTACACGGAGCGGCAACGTTGACGCCCCGCGCAGAGGAGGGAACACTCCTGGCAACAACAAAGGTTATTGCCAGCAGCATCACTCTGGCATCTCCGCACTACATCTCCTCCTGAGCAATGCCTGTATTTCATGTGTTCCTGCTATATAGTATGAATCAGGAGGGTTAGACGCGAGTAAAAGTATGATGAAAAAGCTATTAAAAGCAGATTAGACAAGATTAGAAAGTTCTACCAGAAATAGAGCTTGCCGGAATAGCAAGCCATGAAAAAGTGGGCCGGGACATGTCATTCTGAGTGAGGCGAAGAATCCGTAGCGCGCACTTGATCGATCTGGCTCACCTGAGATTCTTCGCTTCACTCAGAATGACATCCGAGACGGTCTTTTTCATGACAACGGATGGCTCATTCTTCTGGTGGCGGTGGCAGTATCTGATCTAACTGGTCTTGTAGGAGGGAAGGTGGCAGATTTACGAGCGGCTGTTCCTGCTCTGAGAGCAGGGGTTGCAGCTTCTCGCTTTCGATCAGGGGGGGTTCTAATGCTTTTGCCGCCGGTTCGCGCTCTCGCCACCAGGTCGCGAGAGCCGCGGGATCGACTGCCCCCAGTTTTCCAGCTCTCGCGGCCTGCTCCATGGCCCAGTCTACGACCGCTTCATCGAGCGGAATCTCATACCCTGCTTTTTCGCTGAGTTTCCACTTGTGATCCATGATGGAGAAGTAGGCTTTCAAGGGGTCCTGTTCGCTTGTCAGGTGGTTGCGCAGCAGTAGAATGGCCGGCAGATGATAGCGCGTATACCAGTCTTGCGCTGCCTCTTCCAGGTTCACATCGCGCCCCTCCTGCTCGCTCATAATCCTTTGATGGCCAAGGATCATATTGTAAAAACGACGGGCATAGATGCGAGGAACAGAAATGTGCAGCAATTCATGAATGCGACGCTGGTACCAGCCGGGTAAGACAGTAGTAAGTCCATACAATGCCTTTCCGGTCGTACCCAGCACTGAATAGCCCCAGCGATTCAGACCTTCTAACAACAGCTGTATTTGATAAAGCGTGGTGGTAGAGGGAGAAGCCGCTAATTGCGCGTGCTCGCGACGGAGCCAGCGATAGCGCCGGCGAAAATAGAGAAAATCCTTCTCTCCCACCAGTTCTTCTTCCTCCGGCAATCCGCGCGCGATGCGTAAATCTTCTGCCTGCCAGGTCAGCGACTCGCCGAATAGTTCCAGGTCCTGCTCGCGCAACCCCTCGCTGATGGGGCCAGGAAAGAGTTCTGCCGTCTCAGCATCGGCCATGATTGCCAGCACGCTGCGCCCATCGATACGCATCAGCACATTTGCCAGCGAAGGATCGCCCCAGTACACGCCATGTTCGTGAAGTTCGACCATCAACAAAGCTACCGCTCCTAAAAGATGTCGTTTTGTGCGCTTCGAAAAGGGCAGGCGAAAGAGCAGGGAGTTTGGTATGACACGTGGAGCCAGCCGCGTTACAGTGTATCCTCGATCCCCGCTTGTATACAACGGAACTCCTCCCGGCCCTTGCGCATCCAATAAGATACGTTGGCCGGTAATAGTGACACTGCCAACCGCGGTCAGCACGGGAATGCCGCGCGATTCGATCTCGCGCAGGTTGCGTATCTCGCGCTCGGCCATATGAGGAGTCGTCTCTTTGATGGCGTAGCGAACTTCATCGCGCTCGACGAAAATCACCGGGTGGCGCGATTCCCCTCGCCGGATGGAAAGCGGGGTAACGCCATGTTCCGGCCATTCAGCTAGAGGAAACTGCCAGGGCAAACCTTCAAGTCGTTGTTTATCCCTGGCCTCCATATGGAAGTGCGGCGCATGTTGGGTACGAAATTGATCAGCTTTCACGGTTGAACTTTGTTTACCTCTGTGATATAAAAGGGCTATCCAATTGCCTGAATCATATGACAAATTGCGAAGGGGCGCAATTTTGTCGTAGCGGCTTGAACAGGCAGGACTGCCTGGCTCCCTATGGGTGTCCTGCGGGAAGTGTAAACGAGAAGCGACTGCCCTCTCCTTCCTTTCCCGAACTCTCTACCCAGATGCGGCCATCCATTTTCGCTAGCAGTTCTTTACATATATAGAGGCCCAGGCCTGTTCCCCGGACAGTGCTGCTCAGATCGCGTTTGAGACGGATGAATTTCTGGAATAAGAATTGCTGTTCAGCTGGGGGAATGCCGGGACCGGCATCCTGCACACTGATACAAACCTGGGGGGTGGTGCCTGCTTCCTGGGCAATGGGAGTTGCGCTGATGAGTAGTGGTGTCTGTTCAGGCGCGTATTTAAAGACGTTCGAGATCAAATTCCGCAACACCTGGCACAAATATTGCTTGTCGGCATAGACAAACAAATCCTCCGGAATGTCTAGCCGGCAGTGGTATTCTTGCCACTTGCGAGGGTCAAACTGCTCGATCACTTCACGCACGAGGGAGGCGACGGCGAGTTGTTCGCTTTTAATAGGCTTCGCATCCTGTTTGATTTTCAAGACGTTAATCACCGTATTGACGAGGTCCGCGAGAACCTGGCAGTTTTCGAGGGCCTGGTTCAAGAACTGAGCTTTTGAGGAAGCATCTAGACGCTCGCCATGATCCTGGAGCAATTCTAAATAGCCGCTCACGGCCGCGAGAGGTGTGCGTAGTTCGTGGCTGACATGCATAATGAACTCGTCCTTGTGCTGCTCAAGCTCTTTGAATTGCGTGATATCTTCCAATACGCTGATCACGAGGGGTGGCACCTGTTCACCGGCTAAGACAGCCGTCGATTTGATCGATACCCAGCGTACTTGACGCGTGCGCCGTAACACTAAGCGCGCGTTAATTTGAGAAGACGTTTCCTTTTCGATAACCCTGCCGGCTGGAAGTTGAGACAGGGGCAAGCGATGTCCCTCCTCATCCGTAATCTCAAATTGTTCCCAGTATGCTGGTGAAGGCATTTGAAGGATGTCTTCCGCTGAAGTATAGCCAGCGAGCATTGCTGCCTTATGATTGGCATAGATAATAGTACCCGTTGTATCCTGTACAAGAATGCCATCGGCAATATTATGGAGAATCGTCTCCAGCTGGTGCCTGGCCTGCCGTACCTCTGCTTCCAGGCGTTTGTGTTCCGTAATATCGGTGAGGAATATGCCAATTTCACCGGGTGAGGGAAAGATATGGATATGGAACCATTTCGCGTAGCGCGGAGACTCGACTTCAAATTGGACAACGTTACCGTTGGCAATTGCTTGCAGGCAGTGATGATGGAGAGGAGAACCAACCATTTCCGGGAAGACTTCCCAGATACTTTTGCCGATCACTACTTCTCTCGTTTTTCCCAGCACCTGTATCGCCTGCTGGCTCAGATAGACGATTTGCCACTGTTTATTCAGAGCAAGAAATGCCTGTGTGATATGCTCAACATTGGAGGTTTGAAGTATGTATGTTTGCATGAATGGCTGTTGGGAGCTTGAAAACTCCACGTTTCCCCCAGCCTCTTCCACGTGCGGTAAGTTTTTATTCATTGCATCGACCCTTCGAGCCACAGGCACTGCAAATCTCCATCCGACTGTACGTTTTCCCGCATAGCTGTGTTTAGTATACCATAATGTGGAAGATACTCGAGCATGATTGTTGAGTATGGGTTAGACTGATCAGGGCGGCGTATCAAGCCAGCCTGAACTGTGATATAAGATAGGATATCGACGAAATAACATATTTGAGGAGGCATCCATGGGTACTGTTAGCTTCGATTTCAAGGGTGAAGTAGTCATCGTCACGGGAGGCTCGCGCGGCCTGGGTTTAGAGATTGCGCAGGCGTTTGGTTATGCCGGGGCCACGGTCGTCATCACCGCGCGCCGCGAACAATGGCTTACTGAGGCCGAACGAACATTGAAGGACGCGGCTATCTCCGTCCAGGCTATGATCTGTGATGTAGCCAATCCCGCTTCTGTCACGCAACTCGTGCAGCAGGCGCTGGAAAAATGCGGCAAGATCGATGTGCTGGTCAATAACGCCGGCCTGACCTGGGGCGCTCCCGCCGAATCGATGCCCCTGGAACGCTGGCAACAGGTGATCGATGCCAACATCACCGGTACATTCCTCATGTCGCAGGCGGTAGGGCGGCATATGCTGGAACGTGGTAAAGGAAGTATTATCAATGTTGCCTCTATCGCGGGTCTCGGTGGGGGACAACTGAACACTGTTGGCTACAATGCCAGTAAAGCCGCGGTGATTAATCTGACGCGAGCGCTGGCGGTTGAATGGTCGGGTCGCGGTGTCCGCGTGAATGCTATCGCGCCTGGTATGTTCCGCACGCGCATGACCGAGGCGATTATCGAGCGTGGCGAGGCAATTTATAATGCGACGACACCGATGCATCGCATTGGCCGGCCTGGAGAGGTTGCGCCCTCTGTGCTTTTCCTGGCCTCAGAGGGCGCTAGCTACATCACCGGTCAGGTCATCCCTATAGATGGGGGACGATCAGCTCAGTAGCACATTGAACTCTTGTATTGTCTTTATGCCTTAGGATTTGCATACCTCTCCGCGTAATTACCAAGGACAGGCAACTTGAAGTACTTGCCCTGGAAGGCATTGATCACTAAGAAAATCCAGACGATGAGCGTCCCTATCGCAACTATAAATCCTACGACGCTGAGAAGCAACCCTAAAAAGGGAATAGAAGCGATGGCTAAGGCGAAGCTGACGATATTGAGCAGGATGTAGAACGCGGTTAGCGCTGCTGAGAAAAGGATGGACTGCATAGCGTGAAAGCGTACAAAGCGGTTCTGCTTCTCCATTAAGAAGAAGATCAGCCCGGTGATCCATCCGACAATGTAACTCAAACCGGCAGCGATATTGGCCTCCATCCCCATCGAAGTTGGGCCATTTACGTTAGGACGTAGGCCAGGAGCAGGCGTGCTATATGGTTGTTGATACCCGTTTGATTGAGGAGTAGAGGGGTCAGTTAACAGTGGTGGAGCAGAGCTACCATACTGACCCGGTTGATTAGGATTTTGCCCCTGGTTAGGATTCCAACTCATGAGAATGTTCTTCTTTCTTTTGAAACTGTATGTTACTTTAAAAAATTTCGCAATTACTCTATCTTCGCCTTTTCCCCGGTACTATTACTGGAGTACGAAGTCTATGGTAGCGTTGTGATTCTGACCAGATCTATCCAGCAGGAGGAAGGTGTACGAAGTCACATCCTGTGGCACGAGGAAGACAAAGTCTCCTGTTGTTCCCGTCGAACCACCCGCAACATGTAGATTATCATCAAGTGATCCACCTAACACTGAGCTGATAAGATCACCTGTTTTGATACGGACAAAATCAGGTCCGTATCCATTAAAGTCACCTGTTGTAGAATTATCTACCTTCATGCTCAGTGTGATATAGCGCATCCCTTTCGTCGCTTGAGTAGCAAGGGCGCTCCAACTCACTGTAGCAGTACTAATCGTCCAGGTTAAGCCTGAATACTGCGTCTGGTTCTTGGCAAGAGTAAATGACTTCGGTTGGTACGCGCTGGTATCGGCATTTGCCGTCAACGGGATTACCATTTGTGCATCCGTGTCCTTGCCCAACTGGAGCTTGATTTGACTCACGTCGCTCCCTATGGGTACAGGGAAGTCAATCCAATCCGTCTGTGATACACCGGCAGCGAGGCCATTTTGTCTCTCAATAGAAACAGGCGCGACACTGCTTGTTCCCGGCAGGAGCAAGCGCCAACCGTCTGAATAAAAACCAAAGCCTACTGCGCTCGTCCCTGGATTATGCTCCTTGAAATCAAGGCGCACTACGCCAGGTATGGAGCCGTTAGCATCAGGGACGATGTTTGGATCATCTAGACGGTTCGCGGACTGCTGTACATCAATAATGGTGAGATCAATACCTGCATAGGTCGTAGTCGCGTTTATGGGCGACGTTTTTATGGGCGCTTGTGTGGGTGTGGCACCAGGATTCGCATTCCCGCTGGTGCTACCACTACCAGTGCTATGTCCTCCAGTAGTACTATTTGCAGTGCTGGAGACCCGACCTGCTATATATCTAACGCCAAAGTAACCGGCAGTGCCAAGAAGGAGAACAGCGAGAAGAATGGCGACACCAACACCACACCCAATTTTCCCCAGCAGTTTGCCGGAATCGTTTTTCTGCGGTTGTGCATAGATGGGAGGTGGTTGAGCGCCCGGTGTCCCACAATTTGGGCAGAAACGCATGTTTTCAGGAACGGATGTCCCGCAGTTTGAGCAGGAACGGGTGGAGATTTGTCTCATGGTCTTTTTTCCTTTCGATAATGGCAACAAGATGGTTTAGCTGGAGCCAATCACGATGCCTTCTTACCATAGCTATTTGAACTACAAGTATCTGGTTCGCTCTTGAAATGTAAGCTGTTGTTGACGCACTTTCAAAGAGGTTCATCTGTTGTGCGGTTTTGTTCTTTTCTCTGGTTCATCACAGCTTGATAAACCACCTCCATTGCCGCCCCATAGTCAGGCTCGCACATCTGATCGGCCACGTATTCGCTGTAGACGATGCGATTGTCGCAACCAATCACAAAGACGGATCGCTGGAGTAGATGCCATTCCTTTAGCCACACTCCGTAGTCCTGTCCGAACTGCTCACTTCGATGTGTGGAAAGCGCCTGGTGCAGGATCCCTTCGGTTGACTGCCAGTGAGCCTGATCGTCGGGAGAGTCTACACTGATGGTATAGACGCAGGCACTCGCTGGCAGATCAGCTTGGAGCCTCTCCCAGTGGTGCGTCACCCGGTGACAGACTGGTCTGGCGAGTGAGTTCACGACATTGAACAGGCGTATGTTCCCCACAACATCTGCCAGTCGCACACTCTGCACTGTCATATCCGCGAGATCAAGGTAATCCAGAGAGAAGTTGGGGGCTGTTTCACCTGGCAGCAGTTTCTTGCCGACCACTGTGAGAAGCTCATGGAGCGCAAAGGCTTCGCCGATCCGTTCTAGCATGGTTCATGCCCCTCTTTCTCTCTGATATGCTCACATAAGCATCCGCTTGTAGCCTGGCGTGCAGGAGCGGATAGCGCCTCTGTAAAACTGATAGAAGACGTTACCGTACTTTCCCACCAGAGGGAGTTTGTTCGCGAGCTCTTTGCTCCATAAGCAGCATGCCATAGTAAAACCACCATTCCTCTAATCCGGGGAAGGATTCCGGGCTACCATCTTCTTGTCGAGTGGCATCAAATGCTGCTCGATGCTTACTGGTATCAGAAGTTTTTTCGAATCTCTCCCTCAACTGTTCTCTCTTCAGTGCAGCAAGCGGAGTAAGCATGCGGCGGATTTCTTGGCGCGCACTCGCATCTTCAAGTACGTCTGTCAAGGCGAGGATGGCATCGATAGCTGACACCTCAACCACATCTTTCATAGGATGATTAGGAATACGAGGCGGTATGCGTAAATGTGTTGCGCTCCACTGTATCCATAATTCCGTAGCGTAATAGTCAAACGCCGAAGTTGCTTCCAAACTTTCATCAAACATAATTTCTACACTTCTTTCTGAATTGTGACGATCAAATCGCCATACACTTTAAATCTAGACCACGATGGTCTGCTTATAATGTACATTGATAAATGCTAAAGGGCATCCCTAGAACTGGGTATTTCTCAAGCCAGATTGGAAGTAATACATGCTAGCAGGACGTACCTAAAACTGGGTAGAGCGTTCGCTCAAACGGGAGATATCGTTGGTTCGAAGAGATACACGAGTGTTGGTGGCCATTGGAGACGAACTGAGAGATTGCGCTAGAACTACAAAGACTTCCAGTATCACACGAGCTTATGCTCGATGGCATAGCGCGTTGCCGCGCTGCGCGAGGTAACACCCAGCTTGCTATAGATGGAGCGTACATGGGTATTAACCGTCAGCAGACTGATGACGAGTTGTGCCGCAATCTGAGCGCTGGTCAGGCCCGCTGATAGCAATTGCAGCACCTCAACTTCACGGGTCGTCAAGTCGTTGGGGTAGGTCGGCGAAAGTGACGATTTTATAACAGCAGGGGATTGCGGAACAGTCGAAATCAAACCGGTAGGAATAGTAATGCGCTCTAGTAGAGCAAAAGTTTGCTCTAGCGTCATGGAACATCCCTCAGCCCAGGCGCTAGCAAAGGTCTTTTCACCAAGGAGGACGCGAGCAGTTGTGACCAGGCGTTCATAATGAGCATGCTCAACAAGCGAGATGGGCACACCAACGGCGCTACGTTGGGTTTCCACCATTCCCCAGACCCGTGCTGCCAACAAAGGCTCTCCTTGTGCGGCAGCCACGCCTGCCAGGCCATTCAGACAAGCAATCACGCCTACCGTGTTGTTTTCAACCTGGTACAGGGCCAGGCTCTCCTTGTAAATCGCCTTCGCGCGGTCGAGTTCACCAATCTGAAGTATCACATCCCCCAGGCTGCAAAGAGCAAGTGCAATCCCCCACTTATTGCCAAGTTCGCGGTACAAGGCTATACTCGTTTCTAAGGCTTCAGCGGCGTGGGCATAGCTGCCTCGATCACGTTCTACCTCGCCTAGATTGTTGAGAGCAAGAGCAATCCCTCGAGTATCCTCCAGCTCACGGAAGAGTTGGAGACTCTCTTCCACAAGCTGTGACGCTCGTGCAGCGTCCCCTTGCTTGAGAGCTAAGTCTCCCAGGTTCACGAGGGATTGCGCGATGCCATGTTTGTTGCCACTCTCGCGCTTGATCGCCAGGCTTTCCTCGCCTAGCTCCAGCGCTCGCTTGTAGTTTCCCCGCTCCTGGGCGATGGCTGCCAGGTTATTGAGCGCGGCTGCAATGCCTCTTTTATTATTCAGTTCCCGTTGCAAGCTGAGCGACTCCTCATAGAGCGTGGCCGAGTATGCATAATTCCCCTGCAATTTGGCGACGATGCCCCGAGTATTGAGTGCGGCAGCTCTCCCCCGTTTGTCTCCCAGTTCCTGGAACAACCCCATACTCTCCTCTACCAGGAGCGCGGCTTGCCCATAGTCACCTAGCTCCGTTACCAACATACTCGCGCTGTTGAGTGCCTTTGCCCGTATATCTGTGGATACAGGATTGCCGCCACTGCTGTCGCAGGATAGCAGTTCTTCCAGCCAGGTACGTCCCTCGTTCAGATAGCCGCGCATATACCAGAAGATCCCCAGTGCTCCTGCCAACCGCAATCCCAATGCGATCTTTCTGTTGTCTCGCGCCCATTTGAGTGCAGCTCGCAGGTTCTCAACCTCTCGTTGCAACAGAACCAGCCACTCCTGCTGTTGTCCGCTGCGTAGTTCCTGCTCGGATCTCTCTGCAAGGGTCAGGTAATACGCTGCGTGTGCCTGTTGGGATTCCTCCATCTCCCCACTTTCGGCGAGGGCCTCCAACCCATATTCATGGATCGTTTCCAGCATCATTAAGCGGGATTCGCCATCTGTTTGCTCCTGTTGATACAGCAAATGGTTGTTGAGCAGGGATGTGACTCCATCCAACACTTGTGTTTTCCTCTCACCAAGAGTATGTGCGATTGCTTCAATGGCTTCGAGCGTGCATCCGCCGGCAAAGAGGGAGAGCCAGCGAAAGAGGTATTGTTCATCTGGATCGAGCAGGTCGTAGCTCCACTGGAGAGTGTTGCGTAAGGTCTGCTGGCGTTCGGGCAGGTCGTCTGCTCCTCCTGTCAACACCTGAAGCCGGTGTTCCAATCGCTCCAGCAGCTTCTGTGGGGAGAACAGCCGAATGCGTGCGGCGGCCAACTCAATGGCCAGCGGCAGTCCATCCAGTTGCACGCATACTTCTGCAATGAAAATAGCGTTGATGTCGTTGATCTCGAAGCCATTCTTGATGGCCTGCGCTCGTTGGACGAAGAGCGCTACCGACTCATTTTGTGATAAGACCTCGCTGTTTGGAAGGTGTTTGAGGTCAGGAAGTGCCAGTGGGGGTACGAAGAACTCATATGCGCCACGAACATGCAAGAGCGCGCGACTGGTGACGAGTGCCTTCAGATGCGGGCACGTTTGCAACAATTCAACGAGAGGCGCAGCCGCCTCCGCCACCTGCTCGAAGTTATCGAGGAAGAGCAGCAGGTGTTTGTCTTGCAGGTATGTTTTCAGTTGTTCGAGAGGAGATTGATCTGCTTTTTCCGTCAGTCCAAGTGCCTGAGCAATGGCAGGCATAACGAGATTCGGGTCGCTTAGGGGAGCAAGCGAGACGAAACAGATGCCATTGGCAAAGTTCTCACCCAGTTCATGTGCCATCTGCAAACCCAGGCGCGTTTTACCAACGCCTCCCGTACCCGTAAGTGTAAGCAGGCACACACCTGGGCGTCGTAGGAGCATACAGGCGACGGTAGTCTCCCGGTCCCGCCCAACGAGAGATGTAAGCTGCACAGGGAGGTTGAAGAAATAAACTTTCGCGCCTATCGGTGCTTGATCATGCTGCGTTGATCGCGAGAGGGCAACAGAGGACAGCAGAGGAGGATTATTACCTTTGAGAGCAGCGCCTGCATCCCTCTGTGGGTCGTCGGCGAGGTTGCCCTTGCCGGTTAGTACTGCGGCGGCTGCATGTAGATGCTCGATGGTCAAGGTCTCCGACTTGCCGAGATAGGCTTTGCTCAGCTTCCCCTCGTACTTTCGATAGGCATACCAGTACCAGCCCTGACGCTGTCGCTCCTTTCGAGCAGTAAACGTGCCTAGATGGTTCCTGAACGAAAAGGAATGATTCTGTTCATCCGTCAACCAGGTATACCAGGCAGCCGAGCCCACGAGCACAGGAGATAGCCTGTTCTCTGCTCCATCGAGCAAGAATAAGCTGCCATCGGATACTAACGGAATTTGAGTACGTGCCATCGTGTAGCCTTTGAGTAGGGGACGCACCACGCAAAACGAGTTACCTAACGTATCACAGTGTACCACACGTTGGGTAACTCGTCGAGATTGACCTTGTGGTGTTGTCAGACTGGTTGTGCGTTCCTCTCTATGCCACATTGTGTATGGTAAGCAACAACCGCAAGCGATCTAAGCGTGTGGACGATGCGCTAAATGGAACTTCGTGTGAATGCCGTCGCGCCTGGCATGTTCCGCACGCGCATGACCGAGGCGATTATCGAGTGCGGCGAGGAGATTTATAATGCGACGACGCCCATGTATCGCATTGGCAGACCTGGGGAGGTTGCGCCCGCGGTTTTGTTCCTGGCATCGGAGGGAGCGAGTTACATTACGGGACAGGTGATGGCGATTGATGGAGGGAGAACGGCGTAGTAAAGGAGAAAAAATAGTAAGGGAACGGGGCCATTCGCATTCCCTGTCATTTGTTGTCAGTTGTACTGCGCCTTGTTCTGGCGTTCGTGTGGCTTGCTACTGTTAAGAAGCAGCTCGACAAATTCCTTCATGACTTCGCTGTCAGATGAAGCGCGCATCTGCGCCAGGCGCAGGTAATAGTCTGCCTGCTCTCCCGTCAGAGAGACAGTATATTCAACACCATTCTTGCCGATAATGGTGATTAGCTTTGCCATAACACCCCTCCTTTCTCTTGTAATGTAATTGATTTTTCAGGCAATCCACTTTTTTGTACCCATTAATAACAGGTATTATCGTGCAATATCTCGCACTACTATGATGATAGCACGAAAAATCAGGCAAAGTCAATGGTATTCACGCCAAAACAATAAGAAACACGCAATTTCAGGAAAAAGACTATACAGGAAGGAATGTCTTGTATGCTGGCTAGCTCTGATGATGAATTTTTACCATCAAAACCGGCAATCCTGGTAGCGCGTGACCGTGTCATTCTGAGCGCAGCAAAGAATGACACGGTCACGCGCTACCAGGATTGCCGGTTTTGGTCATGAAACTTCGTCATCAGAGGAGTTTCAGGTTGCCAGCAGTAGGCATCGAGGGTGCAGTAGGAGGTGAAGCCGAGCCGGCGGTAAACCGGCTCGCCCATGGGCGAGGCTTGCAGGACGGCAATGCGGTATCCCATTGCGCGGGCGTCAAGCAGAGGGACGTAGGTGATAGCGGCACCGATGCCCTGTCGCCGGGCAGATGGGATGGTACAGACCTCGCAGAGGCCCGCGACACGGGGATCGCAATATAAGGCGGAAGCGGCGACCGGCTCTCCATGGAGGCGGGCCAGGTAAAACGGGCCGATTGGGTGCTGTTGGGGAGGCACGCACGTCACGAGCCGGCTGTAGCTGGCCAGATCCTCCTCATTCAGATCAAAGCCAGGGCCAAAGGCGCGCAGCCAGTCTTGCATAGTTTTCTCGTCTTCGACTCGCTCGATAGTGAGGTCGGTGGGCGTCGAGGGCGGCTCTTTGAGATTGTGGAGATCGATGGCCATGCCGGTATCTTGCCATCCGAGCGTGAGTCCCAGAGTCTGGAGGCGCTGAATCAGGTCGCGCGGGCGAGTTGATGGCATGACCCACCAGCTCATGCGCTGGTGACGGGCTTGAAAGAAGGCGAGGGTTGCCTTGATGGTCGCATCGGGATCAGAGGTGGTGATAGCGGTGCGGATCACGCTATTGTAGTAGCTAAGCAGAGTCCCCGTATAGAGCCAGGTCAGTTCTGGCTCCTCATGAACTTGCCCGCCGGAGGCGCGTACATAAGCTGAGGTATAGCCAATAAAGTTCTGTTCGATGGCATCAATAATCGCCGGGGGCGTGAAGTCTTGCAGAATTTGTTCGGCCATTGTTTTCTCCATCGCATCTATTGCTCTTCTTACTTATATGAGCTAATGCCAGTTCTTTTCTTGCAGAAATATCTTATGCCAGACCTCTGATAGTTGCAAGGGAGAGGTAGAGGCGTTGCACGAATAAATTCCGTTGAAAACAAAAGCGGCCGGACAATAGAAGGTGCCCGGCCGCCGCTGGTGTTTGCTTACTGCTCCATTGGAGGCATTTGCTCAGGATATTCTGTTTGAGACTGATTGGGCTGGTAACCCTGGTAGGGCTGTTGTGGCTGCCCTGGTTGTGCCGGCGGCTGATAGTAGGGCTGTTGTGGCTGGTAGTATGGCGTTTGCTGCGCCTGCGGTGGCTGGTAGTATGGCGTCTGCTGTGAGCGCGAGTTGTACCGCTGCTGCCACTGATTGGCCGATCCTCTCATCGACTTCCAGGCTGCGTCAGTGCTTCCGAGTGTGATTGCCCGGTAGATGAACACGACCAGCGCGACTAAGAGCAGGATGCCGATGATGGTGAACAGCCCATGCAACAGCCAGAAAATCAAGCCAATACCCAATGGGAAGCTCAACGGAAACCCTATCGGGATGATATGTGGGAAAAATCGTATACCCCTGCGGGTACGATATGGTGGATATCTATTTGACATGCTAATAGCTCCTTCTCATAGGCGTGTTATGAATATTGCACGCTGCGTGTGTTTTCAGTGTTTTGGCTAAGTTTTAAAAACACTTACCAGAAACATTTATCTATGTAGTATACGGTGATAATGGTTCAGGGTTGTTTTTTGTGTTCGAGCGAAAGGTGATCACAAAGGTTGGGGAGACTGGAGGGCGACCACAAGGGTACGCCCCCTACTCTATACGCGGAGGTCCTTGCCGGATGCGTAATTCTACATCTTCCTTGCTTACGTTTCCCCATCGTGCTTCCATCCACCAGGTCGCGCCTGCCTCGGCCCATGGCCGGACAATTGAGGCGGCCTGTTCGCGGTCGTCTCCGGGAGTTTCACCCTCGCAGATGATATCGAAAGGTGTTGTGAGCGAGCGATTTTCATCTATAAAAGCTTTCATGGCCCGGATATCATCAGGTGTCATCGGATGATTAGCCGCGTCCTTTTTGGTTGGTAGCAGGCCATCCCAGCGCAGGACGCGCCGCATAGATTTCATGCTCGGCCACGCCCCAACGACCCAGATTGGAATGCGAGGCGATTGTATGGGAGCTGGCAGTAACGTCATTTGCTGCACGTGGTAGTGTTCACCATCGTAGCTGAATGGTTTTCCACTCCATAAACCATTGAGAATATCCAGGCTTTCGTCAAGTATCTGCGCTCGTGTTTTGAGATCCATCTCTTCCCCAACTTTGTAGAACCCGGCATCATCTCCTGCCGCACCTGATCCAACCGGCAGGATGAGCCGCCCGTTAGAGAGACGATCAAGCGTGACCGTCTCACGCGCCAGCTTCCAGGGGCGGCGACGCGAAGGCGGTGTCAACATCGTACCGAAGCGGATGTGTTCGGTGCGCGCTGCTATGACGCCCAACAAAATCCAGGGATCATATGCCGGCAATGGACCTGTGCTTTCTGTGTCAATAGCGATGCAGTCGGGAATAAAAACGCCGTCCCAGCCCGCTGCTTCCGCCTCGACCGCTAATTGGGGAATACTGTGCGTATCGCCGTCAGGAATGATGAAACCGTACTTCATCTGCATAACCTTTCCTTTTGAACGTCATTTGGAGAGAGCGTATGAAGTATACAATCTACTTCATGTCATCTACTGTCATATTTCTTACAGAACTGAAACGGGGCTAACACGTTCCTGAATCAGACCTGAATCTTCAATAAAAAACGGGGTACCCAGAAAGGCACCCCGTTTCTGAAAACTTGCAGATCGCAAATAGTTACTTTTCAGGACTACCAAGTATGCGACGCACTCCCAAAAATGCACCTCCGGCCACCAATGCCAGCACTACCGGCGCAATCACCCAGAACTTCCAACCTCTGCCCCGCTTAGTGGTCTCGTAGGCCGCATCCAACCCTTCTGCGGTCTTCGTTTCGGTATCGACTACAGTTTTTGCCATACAAATACACCTTTCCTTTTTGTGTGATAGCCCCTTGGGACTCCGAAAGGCTTCCCTCCTGGGCATCGCTTTATTTCTTCCCCCGCAACACGTGCTAGAGGTTCATCCAACTTTATTATACAGACGGCCTCACAATGATTGTGTTATCAGGATAGCCTACATGCATGATTGATCAGAGGTTTGCTGCTCCGATTGGTACACTTGCTGCCGGTGCAGTTCATGGATAGCGTGCATGACGGTGGCCAGTGATTCATCGAGTGGTTTCGTGGTATCGATGATGCACCCTCCATCATCAAACTCCTCAAAGCGTGGTTTCCAGCGTTCCCATTCTTCCCACGAGGTAATCTGGAATTCGGAAACCATCCCCTTGCGGCCCTCGAGTCGTCGTTTCTGTACGTCCGGGGGACACTGGCAATGCACAACCAGCAAGGGGGTATGGAATTCCCGCGCCAGTTGTTGCGCCTGTTCAAATGTTGTGCGATAGGTGAGGGGAGTATCGACCACAACGCTCAGACCCAGCCCCAGTTGTTCGCGTGTCAACGCAAACATCAGCTTGTAGGAAAATTGGCCGACGTGAGGCAGATTGCCAAAAACATCCACTGCCACCTGGCGTAAAATATCTCTATCAATCAACGGAGCGTGCAATGATGCCGCGAGAAGTCGCGCAATCGTACTCTTGCCGGTACCTGGATAGCCGCGCATTAAGATAAATGTACTTGCAGTTTGCACTGTTACGGTCTTTCTTCTGTCTCCCATCGTTTTGCCCAGGCAATTCAGGTGGAATCTTTTACCTGATGGCGGTGTCCATTCTCCGGCTTGCGCCGAAAGGAACTGTCCCCAGTATAGTCATATTTCTGCGGCTTGTCTAGCGTCTTTGAACTGATTGTACTACTCTTTCCTCATCTTGACGCCGGGCACTTCTCGCGCTATTATCCCCTATACAAATGAGTTGCAAGCATAAATAGCTGGAGATAGAGGAACTTCGTTGTATGATGAAGCAGTTGCGTGGGCGTAACCTCGCGCATCCAGGATGCCTGATCGGGGTGACGGCGGGCTTAACTTTTGGCATTATACTCGGTGGCATTTTAGCTGCCTCTTTCAATGTCGCTCTCAATGTGGATTTGCTGGTCTGGCTTGGTCTTACTGTCGTGCTTGGCGGCGCCGGTTGGATTACCGGGAGTCGCCTTTCATCGCGATTCCCGGCGCTGGAAGAGGAGACAGTGGGAGAGCGTAACGAGGGGTAAATGCGCTTGACTCTCCCGGCCTGCTCTGCTACAATGGTGGAAAGATGCATGTGAGGCGTTATTTTCTATTGAGATCAGTTCTACCGGCAGCATTTTTGGAAGAATTGAGTAACATAATGAGCGTTATCGTTCGCCTGAACAGCCAGCATCATGCTCACGCGTGCTCCGCTCAAGGAGTACCCTGAGTTGCTGGGTTTTTTAGGATAACGATCCTTGAGCGTGGAACAAAAAGTGTCCACGCTTTTTTATTGTTTTGAGAAGGAGAAAAGGAATTATGGCTAAGAAAGTGGCGGCGTCTTTGCCGCGTGGGATGCGAGACATCTTGCCGGAGCGTATGATCCGACGCAATTACGTGATCGATGTGATTCGCGGTATTTTCGAGGAATTTGGCTTTGAACCGCTGCAAACCCCTGCCATCGAGCTGGCCGAGACGTTGATGGGCAAGTACGGGCCGGATGCGGAGCGACTCATCTATAATGCCAGCTATGGCGAAGGGAAGGACAAGCTAGCGCTGCGCTATGACCTTTCGGTGCCACTCAGCCGCGTGGTCGCCATGTATTCTGAGCTGCCCAAGCCGTTCAAGCGCTATCAAATTGCTCCCGTCTGGCGAGCTGAGCGCCCGCAGAAGGGACGCTATCGCGAATTTTACCAGTGCGATGTCGATACTGTGGGCAGCACCAGTATGCTGGCCGATGCCGAGAACGTCAACATCATCTACGAAGTATTGCAGCGTTTGGGCTTCAAAAAATTTGTCGTCAATATCAATGATCGCAAGGTGCTGACGGGCATTGGCCAGTTTTCCGGTGTTCCCGGCGAACTGCTCGGCGGGCTGTATCGCTCGATAGACAAGCTGGAGAAGATCGGCCTGGATGGTGTCAGGAACGAACTGCGCAGGAACGAGATTCCTGATGATGTGATCGAAAAAATGCTTGACCTCCTGCAGATCGAGGGAGAAAATGAAGAGGTGCTGGCTGCCTTGCGCGACAGGTTAGGAAATTATCCTATCGCCATGGAAGGTATCAACGAGCTTGGGGAAGTCATTCGCTCCTTGAAGGCCTTGAATATCCCGCCGGAGTTTTATAAAGTGAAGTTCGCGATGGTGCGAGGACTGGAATATTATACCGGCCCTATCTACGAGACCACCATAGAAGAGCCTAGAATGCCGAGCATTACAGGCGGCGGTCGCTATGATGAACTGATCGGCCTGTTCTCGGATACCAGCTTTCCCGCCACCGGCACGACGATTGGCATCGAGCGCATCATCGATGCTATGGAAGAGTTGAACATGTTCCCGGCGGAAGTTGGCAGGACGGTGGTGCAGGTGCTGGTCACGCTTTTCGACGCAAGCCTGGCAGACGCATCGCTGCAAATGGCTAATACGCTGCGCGCAGGTGGATTGAGAACCGAAATGTACTTCGATCCTGACTCACTCGGCACGCAGTTGCGCTACGCAGGAAAAAAGGGCATCCCTTTCGCGGTGATTCTCGGTCCCGACGAACTGGCCGCCAACCAGGTCACCATACGCGACCTTGATAAAAAAGAACAGCAAGCGGTCAATCGCGGTGATGCCGTCGCTTTTATCCAGCAGCGACTTGGAATTTGAGACTTGAGCAAATTTATGGGTGGGCTAAACCATCTGAATTGTCCTTAAAAAAGCAGGGGATGGCAATGGTTGGCGAGGCAGCAATATAATGGCAGCAGAGAGGAGAAGGAGCCATGGATCAACAGGAGAACAAGAAACTGCATGCGACGCATGACCTGGCAGACGAGAACCTCACGCAGGTCGTACTCGCGAGTTTCGCGCACAGTAAGTCAGAGCGTTTTCAGCAGATCGTAGAAAGCCTTGTCAGGCACCTGCACGCATTCGTCACTGAAGTGCAGCTGACCGAAGACGAATGGTTCAAAGGCATCGACTTCCTGACGCGTACCGGCCACATCACCAGCGACAAACGCCAGGAGTTCGTCTTGCTTTCAGATGTCCTGGGCGTTTCGATGCAGGTAATCGGAATCAATCACAGGAAGCCTTCTGGCGCGACCGAATCAACGGTTTTCGGCCCTTTCTTTATCGAAAACTCGCCCCGTTACGCCAACGGCGACAACATCGCCAACGGCGCTCCCGGCGAACCCTGCTTTATAGAGGGCCGGGTGCTGTCCCTCACAGGCGAGCCAATACCTAATGCCCAGATCGAGGTCTGGCAAAGCGACTCCGATGGCTTCTATGATGTACAGATTGAGGGATTAACTGAAGCGCGTGGGCGCGGGCACCTGTACTCTGATGAAGAAGGCCGCTACTATTTCTGGACAGTCAAGCCGGTGGCCTATCCCATCCCTGACGATGGGCCGGTGGGAGACCTCTTAGACGCCGCTAATCGCAGTCCAATGCGCCCGGCGCACGTTCACTTTATGATCAAGGCTCCGGGCTACAAGACGCTGATTACACACATTTTTGAGGCGGGCGATCCATATCTTGACACGGATGCTGTTTTCGCCGTAAAGCGATCCCTGATCGCTCCTTTTGAGCGCCACGAGCCTGGCCTGGCGCCCGGTGGAGTGAAGATGGAGGTACCCTATTACACGATGCGCTACGACTTCGTGCTGGCCTCTGCCGGGGAGAAGGATGGTCGCGACCCCTGAAGCCCTATCACGGGAAAGATAGCAGGGTACTAACCCTGGCCTGTATCGATATAGGCGGTTGTTTCCTGCGAGAACTGTATTGCTCGCCAGCAATATGTTCGACGCCTTCTCGCACGCTACCTGCACGTGCCGGTGCAGAGCCTGCATAGGGAATCTGATTGCTCTTGCCTTCCGCGGCATCTCATGCTATATTTGGCTGGCACCGCTAGAAAAATATGCTTCATGTGAATGAAAGCAATCAAGCAACTGGTAAACTGGCACCCTACAGGATATACCCGGGAGGGGATGTAGAGCATCGATGAAAATCCTCGTCATTCATGGGCCAAACCTCAACCTGCTGGGCAAAAGAGACCCGGCAAAATATGGCACATTAACCATGGCCGAGATTAATGAACACCTGCAGGGTATCGCCGGCGAATTCGATTGCGAACTGGCATTTTTTCAATCCAATCACGAAGGTGCAATCATTGATTTTTTGCAACTCGAATCGTCTCGCGCGGCCGGTGGAGTGATTATTAATCCCGGCGCGCTGGTGCGCTACGGCTATAGCCTGCGGCAGGCATTGATTGACCTGGGAAAGCCGGTCATCGAAGTCCACATGTCCGATATCGCCAGAACGGGCGTCAATTCGGCGATCAACGTTCTTGAAGATGTACGACTTGATCAAATCGTTGGACGTAAAGAACACAGCTATTATGACGCGCTAAAAAAACTGATTCAATATTTGAGGACCCAGCAATAGCATGCCAAAAACACCTGTTTATTTAAAAGTTACTAAAAGCCGGAACTTGCGCGGCGAGGTGCGTATGCCGCGCAGTAAGACGCACTCGTTCCGGGCGCTGATCCTGGCCTCGCTTGCTGACGGTGTCTCGTTTGTAAGAAATCCCAAGCTTAGCGGAGACTGGCACGAGGCGGTCAAGGCGATGCGCATGTATGGCGCGCGCATCGAGGAAGTTGAGCCGGGCGTTTTTCGCGTGGAAGGAGTGGGCGGCAGGTTACAAACGCCGGACGATATCATTAACGTCAATAATTCGGGCACCATGCTTTTCTTCGTGGCGGGCGTAGCGGCGGCCTGTCCCGGCTGGTCGGTGATTACCGGCGATGAATCGATACGCACGCTGCGAAAAATCTCGCGCAATCTATTTGAGCCGTTTGAGGCATTGGGCGTGCAGATCATCTCGACAAAAAATGATGGCATGGCCCCCCTGGTCATCAGGGGGAAAGTGAACGGCGGCGTTGCGCATATGGACGGCGTTGGCTGCCAGCCCGTTTTCAGCGTCCTCATTGCCTCGGCATTTTCGGAAAGACCGGTGGATGTATTTGTCACGAATCCTGGGGAGCGCGCCTACATCGACCTTTTGCTCTACTGGTTCCGTAAAGTGGGCCTGAATTATGAAAATATTGGGAACAACTATGAGCATTATCGCTTTCCCGGCAATCGACCGCCGCGGGCTTTTGACGCGGAAATCCCTTTTGAATGGTCTGCCCCGGCCTATCCATTGCTCGCGGCCATCCTGACGCCGAATTCAGAGATAACCGTGCGGGGTATGAATTGGGAAGACCCTTATGGAGATAAGCAGGTTATCGCTATCCTGCGCGAGATGGGCGCCAATATTCGCGTCGATGGAGATGCTTTGACCGCCAGCACCGGCGAGCTGCACGGCATCGAGGTAGACATGAACGATCTACCCGACCAGGTGCCGACCATAGCCGTCGCCGCGTGCTTCGCGAAAGGCAAGACGGTGATCAGGAATGCCTTAACTGCGCGCTGGAAAGAATGTGATCGTATAGCCGCCATGTGCAGGGAGCTTTCGAAGATGGGCGCGCAAGTAATCGAGAAAGAGGATGGGCTGGTTATCGACCAGGATGGAAGCTGGAGATTACACGCCGCACAGCTCGACGGCTATTACGATCACCGCATGGTCTTATCGCTCGCGCTCGCGGGCATGCAGGTAGAAGGGGAAACGCGCATTTCCGACGCCCAGATGGTGGAAAAGTCGTTCGAGCATTTCATTCCTGATATGAGAAACGTGGGGGCAAATCTGGAACTGGTGGAAGAAGAGCAGGCATGAGCATCGTTCTGATAGGGATGAAAGGCTGCGGCAAGACAACCGTGGGAGCGCTACTGGCGGAAACACTGCGAGTACCATTTCTTGACGCCGATACGGAAATCGAGCGCATGCATTACAGGGAAACAGGCGAGAGCCTTTCATTTCGCCAGGTGTTTCAGCAGTATGGAGAAGCTTATTTTCAAGCCCTGGATACCAGAACGTTACAAAACATCGCGCGCGCATACAAGCAGCGGGATTTCGTCTTTGCCTGCGGGGGACGAACTCCATTACGACGTGAAAACCAGGAACTATTGGCTCGCATGGGTATCATCCTCTTTTTGCATGTTGACAGGGATGTTCTTCTCAAACGCATCCTCACCCAAGGCATTCCTGCGTTTTTCCCCTATCCAGGTGATCCAGAACGCTCGTTGGATGAGCTATTAACGCGAAGAGCGCCTATCTACAAAGCATTAGCCAATCTAACCATCACTATTGGCGAGGAAAGCGCCGATGAAGTTGTGCATACTATTCTCTCGGAATTGAGGGCCTATGAGCAGCATTAATGGCGAAACGCAACTGATCGGCTTTTTTGGCTCAACCTATAGAACCAGCAGAATGTATGCCATGTATAACGCCGCGTTTGAAGCGTTAAAGCTCAATTATGTCTATGTTCCCCTCGTTGTGAAAGACCTGGCGAAAGCAGTTGATGGGGTGCGTCATTTAGGCATTAAAGCTGTTGGCGTGACCATTCCCTATAAGATCGATGTCATCCCTTATCTCGATGAACTGGATGAAGACGCGAGGAGAATTGGCGCTGTCAACGCTATTATCAATCAGGATGGCAGCTTGCTTGGGGCAAATACCGATGGAAAAGGGGCGGCCAAAGCGTTGCAGGAAGTGACCACCATTGCTGGTAAGAAGGTGGTAGTGCTTGGCGCCGGTGGGGCTGCCAGGGCCGTTGCTTTTGCGATAGCTGATGAGGGGGGAGATGTCGTGATTGTAAATCGGACAGAGGAGATGGCAGCAGCATTGGCAGCGGCGGTACATGGAAAATACGCCGTGCTGAACGAGCTTGAACAGGCAATACAAGATGCCGGAATAGTGATTCATGCCACACCCGTTGGCATGCTGCCTGGAGTGAACGAATCCCTGGTACAGGCAACTTTTTTACCATCGCGGGCAACAGTGATGGATCTCGTCTCGCATCCAAAGGAAACGCGCTTGCTCCAGGAAGCAAGAGCAAGAGGCTGCACAGCCGTCTATGGCGAGCGCATGCTTTTCTGGCAGGGCGTGCTGAAGTTTAAGCTCTATACTGGAATTGAGCCGCCTGTTGAAGTGATGGAAATGGCGCTCAATAATGGGGTGGAACAAGAGGGATGAACACTCAAGGCAACCTTCTTATTGCTCAGCCGGGTGTCCTGAGAAAAGTGATATAATGAGCAAAACTCAACGACACTTCGGCGAAGAGGGGGAATGATGCTTACGCCAGGATCTCACGGACTCTTCCATGGGAAAAAGATGTCCTTGTTCCCTCTCTGCTTGTCGCTGTTGATCTGCCTGCTTCCCCTTTTTTTTCTGGCAGGTTGCGGCGGAAGTACCGTAGTCACTACCCCCTGGCCGAGCGTTTCATATGCTCCGGTGGGGCCTGTACCCCGGGGAAATGGTTCGCACCTGGCGGCAATTTTGCGCGTGCCAGAGGATTACCCGACGATTAGCGCGGCTGTCAAAGCAGCGAAGCCCGGCGATCTGATATCTATTGCCCCAGGAATTTACCATGAAACGGTGATTGTGCCTACACCGGACCTGACTATCCGCGGGCGCAATCGCAACACGGTGATCCTGGATGGCAATTTCAGCATGCCCAACGGTATCCTGGTGACCGCTAACGACGTGGTGCTGGAGAACATGACCGCGCGCCACTATGTTGGGAATGGGTTCTACTGGTATGGCGTCCATGGCTACCGGGGCAGCTATCTCACTGCATATGCCAATGGCAGTTATGGCATCTACGCGTATTTATCAGTTGACGGGCAGTTCGATCATGACTATGCCGCCGGGCAGCCGAATGGCTTCTATATTGGCGCGTGCCACCCCTGCAATGCGGTGATTACCGGAGTACTCGCGGAGAATAACGGTCTGGGCTTTTCCGGCACCAACGCCGGGGGGAACCTGGTCATCGAGAACTCGATCTGGCGCGATAACCTTGTTGGCATCGCCCCAAACACCGAAGACTCAGAGCCGCTGGCTCCCCAGGACGGCGTGACCATCAAGCGCAACCTGGTCGAGAACAATAATAATACCAATGCCCCGGCCGTAAGCGAGCAACTGGCAACAATGGGAACCGGGATTCTGATTGCCGGTGGCAGCGACGACGTGATCGAGGATAATCGTGTGAGCGGGCACCAGTACTATGGTATTCTGGTCGTGACCAATGTTGATCAAAACGTCTGGGAGCCGCACGGCAATATCGTCAAGGCGAATGTCGTGACCGATTCTGGGGTGGCTGACCTGGCCCTTGCTGCCCCCTCTGCCGGGAACAACTGTTTCTCAGGCAATACCGCCTCACACACTGCTCCACCGTTTCTGCAATATACGCACGCCTGTGGATCGCTGCTGGACCGCGCGGGTGGTGGTGATCCCAGCGCAGCTTTCTACCTGCTGGACCACTACCTGCGCGCCCAGTCAGGGCACTTCCATCCACGCAGCTGGCAGACATTCCCCAATCCCACACTGCAACAGCCGGGTATGCCTGATCCCACCAGCGCTCCCCAGGGCATTTTCGCGAATTTGGGGGGATATAGCCTCAATATGGCGGTCAGTTCCACCTCTGTCCACCCTGGCTTGATGCTGGGTGGTCTTAGCCTGGTCGCACCTGTTGGCGAACTCATTCTTGGTTTCTACTTCTACCTGCTGCCCATCGCGCTGTACGCGGCCTGGTTTGGTGTGAGTACCTGGGATCTGATTCGTCGCGCCGATCTCAAGGGTGGCGGGCGCATCGGCTGGCTGGCTGTGATCTACCTGGTCCCGGTGCTTGGCCCACTCGCCTACTTCCTTTTTGGCAAGTCTGAGATCCAGCGCAGCACGCGCTGGTTTCTGGCTCTGGGCGCGCCACTGGCCTATGTCATTATTGCCGCCGTGTTGCTCCTGCTTGTACCATAGCAGCAGGGGACAGCAAACGCGCGTTAAAAAGCTACCCGCGTTTTCATGCCAGTCTAGTGAAGCAGAACGGCGACTCGCTTATGGGCCGCCGTTCTGCTTTTTGTCTGCTTGAGAACGGCAGGTGTTAACAACGAAACAGGGCCAGGCTTCCTCCTTGACCAGTCCCAGGGTCAAAATGCGATCCAAAAGCCCAGACCCTGGTCGTCCCGGGTACGCGGGTGACGGCCAGGAGCTCCCATAGATAACGGGAGTACATGGATCAGGTCGTTGCCCGGTGCAGGACAGGTCGATTATGAGAAACCAGCCGAAAGAGGGCAAGATAGGATAATATAGATATGGAGTTCATGCGCCGAACAACAAGAGTACAGCGGGAAGATCAGCCTGTTCCAAACTCATCCTGGTTTCTCAGCAATGAGCAAGAGTAGGTTCGGCGAACAAGAGCCACCGGCGCAAGCGGCTCCAGAAGTTGACAAAGTGGAGATTGCATGAGGAAAGGAAGAACGAATGACTATCAGGGGTCAGCAGCAACAAGAGGAGATGGGCGATTCGTTAGCCTTCCTGTCTCCCTACGAGTTTGTCCTTCTCACGACCTTTCGCAAAAGTGGCGTAGGCGTTCCTAGCCCCATGTGGTTCGCCTACGAGCAAGGGAAGCTCTACATGGTCACCGGTCGCTCGACAGGCAAGCTCAAGCGTATTCGCACGACCGCTCGTGTCCTGCTGGCTCCTTGCGATTGGATGGGCAACGTGCTTGGTCCGGAGATTGAAGGCTACGCGCGCGAACTACCCGTGGCTGAGCACGATCATGCCAACGCTGTCTTAGCCCAGAAATACGGGGAGCAGTACGAGATGGATTCCTCAGAAGCGGATGGTGAGGACGAAGAAACCTTCATCGAGGTAGTGAGCGCACCTCATCACCTGAAAGGAGAGCAAACGTGAGTACTCTTCCAGCGCACTTCATCGCTGATCTGCCTGTAACTCTTTGAGCGCATCGCTGGCTATCCACCTGGCGGCGCGAGCATCCAGCTGTTTGATCGCCAGCGCCCACTCCACTGCCACGGCGCGAAGATGGCGGTTGCGTTTCCCGATCTGCCGCAGGGCCCAGTTGACGGCTTTTTTCACAAAGTTGCGCTCATCTGTGGCATACTGCTTGATTAGTGGGAAAAAGGGCAAAAACGCCTCGTCAGAGGCTTGTTTGTCGTGAACCGCCAGTTGGGCCATCAGCACAAAACCCGCCCGCCGTACAAACTCCTGCTCCCAGTGAGGCCATTCCATCGCCTTGTGATAGGCGTAGGGGGTCTTATCGAAGAGATTCCCACAGACCTGGTCGCAGACGTCCCACGAATCGAGATCGTTGACCCACTCCTCCATCTGCTCAGGAGAAACCAGGCGCGGGTCGGCGATCATGGAGGCAAGGATGCGTGCCTCATGGATGCCAGAACGCCACAACTCCAGGGCCAGAGATTGATCTTTGCCAATGTCTTTAGCAATGAGTCGCAGCGTTGGGATCGAAATCCCTGGCGTCTGTCGATGCAAAAGGAAGCGATGGACAAGATGAGCGACGCCTTTCAGGAGTGAAAAATTCCGTTGCTGTACTGTTGCTGTACAGGAACATAAAGAAACGCCTCAGACCGCTTGTAGACTGGCCTGAGACGCCATTAGTGCCGAAGGGGGGACTCCTGCTCATCCATGAGTTACGAACGCCTCTACATTGGCTTCTCACGTTGCTTGATGACGTATTCTAACACATAGAAAGCAGGAATGTGCAGTTTATTTGTCAGTTTATCCCCCAAAAAAAACGCCAAAAATGGGTCATTTTGCTTCCCTTTCCTCCTCATCTTCCGGGTTTTGATCGTCAGGATTTTTGAATAGCTGGTCCATCTTTTCCATCGCCTCCTCATGCATTCCTGGTAACACATGAGAATAGATACCGAGAGTCATCTCAATATCGCTGTGGCCCAGGATTTCTTGTACCATCTTGGGGCTGACGTTCATTTTGAGAAGAAGACTCGCGGCGGTGTGTCGTAGATCGTGGAAGCGCACCATTGGGAGTTTGGCCTTTTTCAGCAATTTGTGAAAGTCTGTGCCGAGGTGGCTGGGATTGAGGTAGCTGCCATAGGCATTACTGAACACAAGTCCCAGATCTTTCCAACGAGACCCTACTTGCAAGCGTTCCTCAAGTTGGCGTGTCCGATGTTCTTTGAGAACCTCCAGTACGAATGAAGGCAGAGTGATCTTCCGGCGACTCTGTTTGGTTTTCGGCTCCGAAACCTTAAACCCTTGCCCAGCGTAGCGATTGACAGAGCGACGTACTTGAAGGCTTCCATTTTTCCAATCGATGTCCTTCCATTGCAGCGCAAGAAGTTCACCCCGACGCATTCCTGTTGTGAGAGCCAGTGTCAACAATGCCTCCAGTCGATGCCCTTTGGCTGTGGCTAAGAGGCGTTGCGCTTCATCAGCACTGAGGGTAAGCATCTCTTGCCTTTCCACTCGCGGGAGAGTTACATCCCGGCAAACGTTATAGGGAATACGCCTTCTTCTTACAGCCGCCTCCAGGCTCTGATAGAGTACTCCGTGAACAAGCCGGACGGTTTTTGCAGCAAGTCCTCTCTGCCCATCTGATCTTCCATTCACCTGAAGTCTGGCATAGAAGGCTTCCAGATGCTCTGGTTTGAGTTTTCGTAGTGGGTAGTGTCCCAATGCTGGGAGAATTTGCTTGTCAACAAGATCACGGTATCTCAGGTAGCTGCCAACTTTGAGTGAAGGGCGTTTCACATTTTCTAGCCAATGCTCCAGGTACTCCCTAAGCGTTTGGTCCTTCTCTGTGAGAAGTGAGCCGCGTTCTAACTCATCGAGGGCCTTCCTCAATTTTACGTTCGCATCTTTTTCAGTCTTCGCACGGTATTGCTTCTGTTTCCCGTTTTCTAGCGTGATTTGAGCAATCCAGCTACCATCCGAGCGTTGGAAAACAGAACCTACACCCTTTGGCTGCCTTTTGTTTGTATCGTCACTTGAAATTCGTCGTGGCATGATAACCTCTAAACAAGAACATTCCCCGCCTGCCTGAGCAAGACGGGGAGGGTACTTTCGTGTGTATAAAACTGGTTTACTACACTGCTGCCCATAGACTGAGGGCCTGGGGATAGTTCATCAGCAGCATCTCGCGTCCATACTGGCGTTCTCGCGTGCGCTCAACGGCTTTAGCCTGCCATCGCCCGCAATGAAATCCACGCTATGACGAAGCGCCTGGTACTCTACCTGGCTGCTGATGTCGCCTCTCATGACGCGGATTCTCCTCTCGACACAGCCTCCATCGTTCGTTCCCATTCCACGATCCCCGCGAACAACGGGTAAATCTGATAGGGGATAACTGCGTTACCGAGCGCTTCTATACGCTCTCTTCGTCCTGAGACGCTTCCCGCCACTCGCCGCGGCTCCCACTCGAATTGTGGTCCTGGTGGGGCTGGCCAGCGGGCGCGGTCCAACCGGGCGGAAATCCCATGAAGCATTCGGTCCATTCCGGGCTGAGGTTCTCGCCCGGCTCCGGCGCTACCAGATAACACAGTTGCACCTGGTTGGTATGCGTTGAGCAGCCCCCGTTCGCGTCCCCGGTGTTGAGCGTGGGCCAGTACAGGCGATGCAAGCGACGAACTAGGACGGTTAACGTTGGGTGGCCCTTGCTGTCCCGCTGATTCGGCCCTCCATGCTCTCCCTCGCTGGCCAGGTGGGAAAAGGAGAAATCCCACGCGATATGCCGAATAGCCGTTTAAAGGTTCACGCCAACCCCTGCCACAATCCAAGGGTCTCCGGGTAGTTCATGAGCAAGACTTCTCGCCCGTACTGGCGATGCTCCCTTGTTTTCTGAACGGCCTTCGCCTGCCTCCAGGTCAGTAGTCGCCAGCGTTGTGCCGGATAGAGTTCGTCCACCAGGGAATGCGCGTAGTACGAGAGCGCAACGTACGCTGGGGTGGCATTGAGTAGTGTAGCAAGACGCCGGTGATCGTCCTCAGTAAAAAGCTGGCTCCCATCGACGGTATCATAGTAGTCCTCGCAGCCGATGTAGGGCGGGTCCACATAGAAGAGCGTCCGTGGTGTTTGATAGGTCTGGATGATCGCAGCAAAGTCCCGATGCTCAATTTGCACATACCGGAACCGCTGGGCTACGACTGTTAGCAGTGCTGTTGCTGTACGAAGGGCGGAGACCCGGTTCGCGCCTTCCCCAATGAGGTAGCCCCATCCCTTGCTGAAATCGGGCACGCCACCGAAGGTCGAGCGCAGGACATAAAACCAGCGTGCTGCGCGCTCCAGGTCATCCATCGGCGCATTGGCTCGTAAACTGGCGTGATAGGCATGGTAGAGGCTGCGGCTATAGGGCAGCGAGTCGATGCGCTGCTGTAGAGCTTCTGGTTGGTCACGCGCTGCCATCCAGAAGCGTACCAGGTCGTCATTCAAATCATTGTAGACCTCCAGGTGGCTCCCCGGAGCTTTGTGGAACAACACATGCGCGGCACCGCCGAACACCTCCACATAGGTTCCATATAACTCTGGCGGGGGAAACGCTTTCACAATGCGTTTTGCCGAGGCAAACTTTCCCCCAACCCACATGAGCGGAGAGACGATTTTGGGAGAAGTATTCATGCGTGTCCCTCTTGCTCATAGGCTTGTATTGCCTCTCGCCGAGCTTCCCAAAGGGTTTGTGGATAGTAGAACCGCTCAATTCCATCCTTGAGAAGGATCACACCTATTCTGTAGCGCAGCTGCTCCTTTCTTTCCCCTGAGAAAAAGGTCACATCCTGCTCTTGGCGATTACCCGTCAGATACCCGAGGCCATCAACGGTTTCGACATACTGACGAGGATGTGTAGGGTTCGTGTAGGGTTGCGAATTGTTGTTGATTTGCCCTGGATTGGCTTCAGAGCGTGTCTTATGGTTCTTCACAGTGGTTGAGCTAGTGTAGGGTGTGTAGGGTTTTTCTCTATTTCGGCCTTCATGAAGGCCATGATTTGCGTTTGGGGAAAAAACTTGGGGAAACCCTACACACCCTACACTCTCATCCTCCTCAGATACCTGTAGATTGGCTTCTGATGGTCGTTTATCGTTATCTTCCTCCTCTTGAGAGGTATACACTAACCCTACACTCCTTTCGCTAGCCAGTAACCCGATTCCCTGGTAAATCATCCCGGCATTCCCTCGCCTCTTCTCAAAGCGCTTGCTCATCTCATTGCCAAACAGGGTCGCGTTCATGCCGGAGCCAAACTGGTTATCTTTACACCACTCCTTGTAAGCTTCATAAAGTGCGCTTGCTTTGACATAGGCATCGGCTTGTACCAGGCAGCACTCACGAATGAATTGTAGGATTTTATCCTCTTCATCGCGGTACTTTTCGGTTGCCAGCCGAATGAAGGAGGGGATGGCCAGCCCCTGGTGCTGCCAGGCCAGACATCCCCGGACAAGCCAGGCCAAAATGCCGCTGCGTTCCTCTTTGAGCTTCGCCTTAAGTGTGGGATCAGCCTGGCGCTCGTTCGGCGTCTGGGGATGGTCCACGAACCGGATACCAAATTCGATCAGGCAAGCACGCGACCAGAAGGCTTGATCGCGCGCGTCGGCATGAGGTTTATAGTTGGTCATAAGCAGGAGCTTATGCGTAGGAGCGAAGCTAAATTGCCTGCCATGCAACTGCCGCGCTGAAATTTCTCCCCCGCCAGTGAGCAATTTGATCTGGGCAATGTTGAGTTTATCTCCTTGCCGCGTTTCGCTACCCCAGACCAGGCGTTTCCCCTGCAAATCACACAAATGCGGAGTCGGCGCACCACTGACACGGAACTTCTCCTGGGCGACGAACAGGTCATTACTCACCGCGCCCACGAGCGATCCCAGCACATCCTTGAGCGTATCCAGTAGGGTATCCTTACCATTGCGTCCTTCTGCTCCATAGAAGATGGTAAAGATGTGGTGGGAAAGCTCACCGGTAATACTGTATCCGAGCAGGCGTTGCACGAACGCAATTAGAACGGTTCGTTCGCTCTCTGGCTTATCCTGGAAAACCTCCTGGAGGAATTGCTCAAAGCGTGGGGCTGGCGTGTCCAATCCCGTCCACGCCGTCGGAATCGCGGTTCTGAGATAGTCTTCTGGCTTGCCAACGTGGAGTTCACCTGTTTGCAAATCCAGCACGCCATTGGCACATGCCAGCAACCAGGGAGAGGTGTCCCATTCCCGCGAGGTGATGCGCAGATAGGCCTGCGCGTAGGTCAACACGGCCTGCGCACGTTTCAGCTTTTTGAGTGCCTTCGCCCGCCCGATGAGTGCGCCGGTCATCTCCTTGAGCCATTGATACTGCTGTGCGTCCGGGTCATCCCCCTTGCCGCGCTGCAACAGGTCGGCGTCCAGGCGCTTTTCTGCCCAGGCTGCCTCTTCTGCCAGCTGGGCGCTGGTCTCTAGATAGACGGAGGCCAGCGGTCCGCTGGCCAGCAACAGCGCGTGTTTGCATTCATCGCGTTCCCAATGATGCCCCTGCCACTCGTACCACATGCCCTCAGTATGATCATACACACACTTCCCACGGAATAAATGGGCATAGAGCCGGGCATCACCCTCTTCTTCATCACGCAGGCACCCCATGACGAAATCCAGTTCCGTTTCCGGCAGCGAGACCCCTTCTTTCTGGGAGACACCCTCCAGCCTGCCCCGGAATCGAATGATCTTGCCTGGTAGAGACCTGTGGTAGGTCTCACGGCATCCGGCAATAGCCCGTGCAATGGTGCCATGCCCATAGCTTTCCCCGGTTCTGGCTGGACGGTCCCACTTCTCTGGGCGATATAATCCCGAGCGGCGAAAGAGCCGATCCATGCGAGTAGCATCGTTGCCCGTCCAGAAAGCCAGCAGGTGGCACAGGGCGAGCTCTGCTTCCGACTGCGAGGGATAGCCAGTAATGTTCCCGTGCCATAAGGCCTGAAAGTTCGCGCCATTCTGCGCGTGCAAGGCTTTCTCCAGTAAGGCTTCGTCGCTCAAGGAACTATCTTCAGCAGGGAGAGCGCCTTGTGGCTGCTGCCTGGCTGTCGCCAGCGCCATATAAAGTGGAACCAAAGCGGGGCAGGCTTCGATACTGGTAGGGGTGCCTGCGACATGCGCACCTGTCACGGTGAAGTAGCGCCGCTCACTGTACATTTCAATAGCGGCTTCCGGCTGTGGAGCGCCAGGCACGTGCCGCCGGAGCCCACGCGGAACAATACCACGCACCAGGATATGAAGACCGGTATGACTCGGCGAATATTCCGCATAGCTTGGGAGTTGGTCAAGATAGCCCTGCGCCCACGGGTCAAGGCTCCCATCTAGATGGACGCAGTGATCCAGGTCCACCCCGGTATAGTCTCCCTGGAACATGTAGCCAATGCCATCATACCTGCCAGTGCATTGCCCTTGTACTGCCTGGGCATAACTGGCCCAGGTGTGTGGGTTATCGGAAGCTGCCTTTTTCCCTGTCAAGGGATGATAGGGCACTTTGGTCCACTTGCCCCCCCGCCGCTCTTTGCGCCAGCACACCCATTGTGGACGGGTGCGCAGTTCTTCCAACGCGGGCAGGTTTCGTCCACACGAAAGGGTTGCCTGATTACTCACCATGTTGCTCAATCCAGGCCTGTAGTTTCCCCGGTTGGACACGCCTGGCCCCATCGATCTTGATGGAGGGCAGTCCGCTTTTGAGCAGGGCATAGACTTTGACTTTGCTCAAGCCAAGAATAGCAGCAACCTCACTTACGGTCAGCAGCTTTTGCAGGGGGTCTGCCGGCAGTATTTTGATCGTGGTGGTTGATTTCATGTTGGTACGCATAGATTTCCTTTCCGTTGATCCTAACTGGCCTGCTCCTGGAGGAGTGCGCAGGCATAGACCTGCTCGTAGAGACATTCAAGCGCCTCATCAGGGGTAATCCCTCGCGCTGAGATGACCTGGATGCCGGGATGCTTGATCACCACCGCGGCCATGGCTTCGAGAGTGGTCAGTACCAGCACGTGACTCCCCCCAAGCATCTGTGCGATTTCTTCCCGGTACCAGGCATTGCGTTCTGGGTAGACTTCGGTAGAGGCGGCGAGCCTTTCCCATTCTACCGATAACCTAATCGCCTCATCCCAGGCACAACAGGCGTCCAGGGCTTGTTGTCGGGAAGGGTAACCCTGCTCTTGATCAGCACAGGACTGTACTGGGAGAGCTGGCGGAATAGCACTCGTCTCGATATCGAGAAAGGTGACCCAATGGGGTGTATCGGTCAGAGAAGCGAACGCTGGGAACCAGCGCCCCTCGGCAGTTTCAATCAGCGCCATCCCTGTCGGAAGTGCTCCTGTAGAGGTTGTTTGTTGCGTCATGCATGTTCTCCTTTATCTGATGGCAAAAGAAAAGGCCAAGACAGATGTCCTGGCATGGGTATATAAAACTTATCTCGTTGACTATCCGGTCTGGCCTGTTATTTCACGCGTAATCGCCTTTGTTGGTGATAGCGCCGGAGGCCTGTACTGATCTTGCTACCGATAGCCCGGCGCTCAGCCTCCGTCAAAAAGGACAGAGGACGACCACGATAGCGCGTTTTTTGTGCGTCCTCTACCTCTCGTTTAATGCGTCGCTGTGTTCTAGGTGGCAGGCTGGCCAGCAACGCTTGTGCTGTGGCATCGCCGTTGATGAGCGCCCCTAGCAGCATATGGTGTCCAAACGAAGTACGGCGAAGCTGCGCAAAGTCCGGGGAGGTGATGGCGACCGCCGTCTCGCGTGGCTCGTAACGGCGGTTCGTGCGCATCTCCCAGACCGGCAGATGCAGGTAGCTATCATGCAGCCCGCAGATGACCAGGCTGAACTCAGGATGATCAGCCAGGTGGTAGCGGTAGTAATCGCTGCTTTTGGCCAGCACCACCGCGTGGCGCGCTCGTTGCAGGATAGCCGGGACCTGCTCCGGGGTCTGTT
Organism: Ktedonobacteraceae bacterium; assembly: GCA_035653615.1. NCBI lineage: Bacteria > Bacillati > Chloroflexota > Ktedonobacteria > Ktedonobacterales > Ktedonobacteraceae > Ktedonobacteraceae bacterium. The sequence goes on from DASRBN010000004.1 coordinate 170,574, forward strand.
TGGAGGCATAGAAGGCTTCGCACTCGCTGACATGAGCTAACAGAGCACGCATCGTGGCCTGGGTCTCTTTGGCATCCTTACAGCGAATCACGGCAATGCTGTTATTGGTGGCACTGAGCGGAACCAGGGCATAGCACGCGTTGACGTGCTGGCTATAAAGCGCGGCCCAAGTCTTTTCGCGCGTGTAGCGACTGTACGGACGCTCGGTCATGGATTACGCATCCTCCTCAGTCACGGTGGTACTGCCCTGAACCGGTCCGAGTTGGTTGTATCCTTGACCCATAGCGACCATGAGGTTAATGGCCATTTGCCGCTGATCAATGGGCATGGCCGGGTCGAGGATAGCGCGTTGCAGCCTGGTCAGCATCTGAATGGTCATCTGAGCAGTTTCCTGCTGCGTGCGCAGAGCATCTATCTGGGCCTGATTCTGCATCTTCTCGATGCTGAGCTGGGTAGTCAGCTTGTCGTCTTTGATCTGCGCTTCGACCGATGCTTGGCGCACGGCAAGGATGCCGTCGTTGATGATGGAGACTTCTCGCCTTTTCTGCTGGAGCAACTGTTCCGATGCTTTGGTCCGTTGCTCCTCTTCCTCCAGGGCCTGTTCTGCCGTGGTGGGTTTCTCTTCGTGAGCGAAGGCGGTATAGCCATCGGCGACCAGGGTGAAAACGGCGCGCAGGACCGCGAACGTCCAGACGCCCCAGGCACCGATGTCAGTAGCTTTGGTCTGGGCCGCGATGAAGATGACCTGTGTGGCACAGACACCGGTGGCGAGGGCAAACCAGAAGTAGAACTGACGGCGGAGCTTGCGCTTGTCAAGAACACCTGGTCCGTCCGGTCGCCGCTCAGAGCGATTGCGGATCGTGGCCGCTTTGTAGGAGACAGCCAGGAAGGTCCCCTCAAGGACCAGCGCGACGGCAACGATGGAAAGGCCGGCGATGACCTCCTGGGCCTTCTGTCGGAGCCACAGAACCAGGAAGACCTCGCCGATGGTTCCAATCACCAGGATGATGGGTCCTATCCATGCCCAGACCTCGCTGTACCCTTCCATCAATTGGGTGGAAAAGGACCAGCCGAACTGGATGCGGGCAACGCGCTGGTCAACATGCTGGACCAACTGCTCAGGTGTGTAGTTCACCAGGTTAAGCAACTCGCTTTGCACGCTTGGAGCGGCTGGACTGTTGCCTCCGATGAGCGGGCCGGTAGTTGGTCCTGGTGGCTGCGGTGGTGTTGGCGGATTCGCCGCTGGGGTGATGTTCCCGGGTTGGCGTCCCCTAAAGGGGTTGCGGAATCCCATATCTGTTTTTCTCCTCAAAATCGATGTCAAAAGGTGCTCTGGCACCGGCGGTTTACTCGGCTAATTTGGGGGGAATACTCCTGTAAAAAAGCGAGCTTCAGACAAGGGAAGAGGCCACGCGATACCCAGACCTTGGCCACCGTTTTTTGTCTGAAATCCTGCTCGCTTTTCCACTCCAAATGGGCCGCGTGTCAAGCCGTTGCAGACGCTCCCGGACGGGCGGTACTGCGCGCTGCCTGTACCTGCTGGGGCTGGCTGCCGCTCTTCTTTTGCCGGCGCGCTTCGCGGGCCGTCTGGAACTTCTGCACGTGTTTGTCGCGTTCGGCTTGCCGAGCAGCGGCGGCAGCGACATTGGCCAGAGCGCGGATGCAGGTACGTCCGATTTTGCCATAGACCACCGAGGCCTCGCTGGAAGTCGTCTCCACATCCTCGATGAGTCTGGCCATCTCGTCAGAGAGTTGTTGCAAGCGGGTGATTTCTTCGGGTTTGAATGCCATAGCGGTTTGCTCCTTTCTTACAATGGTCGAGCTAGAAAAAGGCTCCCCCCTGTATACCATGACTGTCAAGTCCTTCAAGCATAGAGGTGCCGGTTAGCATCTTTGCACGCTCATTTCAGATACTCCTGCAGTTCGTCGCTCGCATAGTGAACGCGCAGTTTGTGCAGTGCCTTGGCTTCAATTTGGCGAACGCGTTCCCGTGTGACGTGGAGCGTCTTGCCCACCTCCTCAAGCGTGCGGTTGCAACTATCGGCCAGGCCAAAGCGCAGCGTGACCACGACCCGCTCCCGTTCGCTCAGACAGGTCAGCCAGGAAGCGATCTGCTCTTTGAGCAAGAGATGATCGGCGGCATCAGATGGGGACGGTGTGCTGGGAGCCTCAACGAAGTCGCTCCAGGGGTGATCTTCTTCGCCAACAGCGAGGTCCAGGCTCATGGGTTCCTGACTCACCTGCAAGAGTTGGGCGACGCGCTGTGGGCTGAGGTCCATGTCCACAGCAAGTTCCTCTTCGGTTGGTTCACGCCCCAGGTCTTGCTGCAAGCGAAGTCGGCTCCGATGCAGCCGGCGGATCGTTTCGCGCAGATGCATCGGAAGACGGATCGTCCGCCCCTGGTCGGCAAGGGCGCGAGTGATGGCCTGGCGAATCCACCAGAAGGCATGCGTGCTGAACTTGAGGCCCCGGCTGGCATCGAATTTGTCCACTGCGCGCAGTAAGCCGAGGTTCCCCTCTTGAATGAGGTCTTCCAACGCTAGTCCATATCCTTGATAGCGCTTGGCAAGACTGACTACTAGTTTGACGTTGGCTTCGATGAAGCGCTGCCTGGCCTGCTCATCACCGGCCCGGATACACTCTGCCAACTGCTGTTCTTCTTCGAAGGTCAGCAACCGATGAGGCCCGATGTCTCTGAGGTACTGGCTGATGAGGTTGAGTTCCTCCTCATGCATAGCAACTTGTCTCCTTGTCTTGAGAGCAAAAGAAGAGCACTGATGGCATATCAGCGCTCCAATCTGACTGTGCTTGTCTGTTTGGGTGAGATCGTGCAAGCGTTTCATTCATAGACCCAGGCAGCCCCATCCTGGGCGCTGAGCCTCAATCGCTGGCCTCCCTTGGCAAGCGCCAAGTGATCGTCCCATGATCATAATCCCCTCCATTTGATTTGCTGATCAGGCTGGACCCTGCGTGTGGCCTGCAAAGCTGCCCAATGTATCAACCTGATAAACTCGGCCTGCAATGGTAATCTTTGGCAGCATTCAGAGAAAGTCTTCCTCCAGCAGTGGCTGGACTACCCCATCGGCCAGCACCTGGGGCAAGAGGACATCACCACGGACCTCGTGGCCTGTCCATCCCTCCGGCCAGGTATTGGCCTCCATCAGCTCTTGAATTCGCAGGTATTCGCGCCGGTTGATCAGTTGGATGAACGGCCGTTTCGCCTGCCGCGCTGCGCTATTGATCGCTCGTTGTATCCTGAGTACCTCATGGAGTCCAGCGCGACGAGCTTCCATAGTCAGCGGTCCTAACCGCATCGGATGGGCGGCAAGCCTGCCATCCTTGCGCCGGTCGGTGCCAGCTTTGCGCAGCCGGTATTGTGGTCTGGCGAGTTCCTGGTAGAGCGGTCTGAGCCGCTTCAGGGGAGCCAGGTATGCCCATTGCGGCAGTTTCAATACTGCATCCAGAGCCACATCCCTGGAGGCCAGGTTGCAGCCAACACAGCCAGTCCGGGCGTTGAGTTCCTCTTTTTCGTCTCCGCCATACACTTCAGCAATCACCTGGGTGGGAAAGCCATCCTCCGGGGCATAGAACATCAGCCAGTCCCAGATATGGCACACCCGCCAATGCAGGCATGGCGCCAATACATCGGCAACAGCCGTCGCGCTTGTGTGCTGTAGCCATCCCTGCCCGCATTCAGCCCCATCTCTTGAGCAGGATAGGGCGATGCGTTGATCGCGGGCGGCACTCTCTCCCAGGCGTACCCCAGTCAGGAGCAGCACCTTTTCCCCATGACTATAGCGCTGGCGCACAACGTCAAGCGCTAATTTCATCGGCTCGACTTTCAACTGTGCCGTACACCAGCGAAAGCGATTCTTGGGCGGAGGCACGCCGCGGCCAAACAGGTACACGAAGTAGCGGTCATCCAGTGCCGGTAAGACGATGTGCGTCTGTATCCCGTGTCGCCGCAGTTCCTGCAAAACACCCATGGCTGCCATCTGCAAGGGAGGCAACTCCAGGCGGGTATCGGCATACAACACGGTTAGGCTCCTGGGGGCAGCAATAGCCCCGGATGTGATGAGGTGGGCCACCAGGGTGACAACGGTCGAGGAGTCCTTGCCTCCACTATAGGCCATCGCCCAATGACCATACCCAGGACCGTAAGCAGACAGCGATTCGATAGTAAGGGCCAGCGACCGTTCGAAGGTCAAGCGCTCGCCCTCCCATAAACTCGGCATACGGCCGCTCATTGCTGCTTCCCTCCATCTCGCGTCCCCTCTGGTTCGCGCTTCTGTTTGCGCGGTGCCAGCAGATATCCGGTCTCCAGCAGCGTCCTCACCTCCAGGTCCAGCGTGCGCAATTTGAGTCGGATGCGTGAAAGCACGTTGCGCATGGGCCGCATGATGATCTCCCACTCTTCTGTTCCCATGGCGGTATATAACATCTCCCTGGCCCGGGTGACTTCCCGATCCGAAGTGGCCCCATGAAAACGGGCATAACACACTTCGTAGGGACAATAATCGGGATAGGACTCCAGGAGTGGGAGGAGCAGCGTGAGTTCAGTTGGTGTGAAGAGCTGTACCGCCAGCAGCTGGGGGTGGTTCGCTGCACAGGTGATCTTGACCAGGATGCCCAGCGAACGATGGAGCGCCAGGACACCCTCAAGCGGAGCCTGGAGGTCAAGCGAGAAGATCATCTCGTCGGCGGATGCCGTCAAACTGCTTCCGCCTTTCATCTTTGCACCTCGTGCTGCCGCCAGTGCGAGACGGCATCTTCAACAGCGGCGATGTAGCCAGCGACATCGTTGCCGTCGCTGGCGGGCGCATAGACGGGGATGATCTGTTCGACGCTGGTCAGGTGCCAGGTACCAATGTAGAGGGTACGTATGAGGTGATACCAATCGGCATAGCCTTGCGCCCAACTGCTGTAGGCGCGATAGCCATCGATGCAGCGGTAGCCAGCACTACAGCGGATATTGCCGAGCGAATGGGTCAGGCGGGCGATGCCAGTCGTGCCAAAAGCACTTTCATGCTGGAAAAAGGCCAGGGCGTAGGCATCATCGATGCTGTACTGCTGACTCAGGTCATACAAAGCCTGCCCGGTTCCCTGCGCTGGCGAATGGGCGGCTGCCAGGACCTGGTCGACGAACGCGGCTGCCAGGCTCGGTCCTCCGCGCACATCATGACCCTGGGCGGCTGCCAGGACACGCACATCTGGCTTGCTTCGGTGGTGTGTGGGCGTCGGCTGCGCAGGGAGCGGGGATGAAAACGGACGAAAGGGCGAGTTGGGATACACCATCAGGATCACACAGACGATGATCGCCAGGACAATCACCAACCAGCCGAAAGGGGTGAAACACCCGCGGCGGCTCTGAGTTGGGGGGAGAGGTGTGTACTGCATAGGGAAAACTCCTTTCGACAAGGAAATCCCACCTGGTTCATGAGAACAGGTGGGAACAGTCGGCCCCTCACGAGGCATCCCTCTGAGGAACATCGATCAACCATGGCACCAGACGGTCCAACGCTGGTGCCATTTCATACACACGAAATGGTGTGCGATGACGCGAGGAACTGAAGGAACTGGGGATCGTTGCGGATCAGGCTCTCGACATAGCCACTGTAGCCGTCGTCCCCGCCTTTCAGCGTCCGCAGGTAGGCCACCACCTCCTGGCTCACTTTGATCTGCAGGCGCATTTTGTCCTTCCGTGGCCTGCCGCCTTTCTTGCTGGCCTGCTCCTGATGAGTGGGAAGGGCCTCCGCTTCAACGACGAGCGCAGGCTCCAGTGGGGTTGGTGCAGTAAACCCCTCCGGGGTTGATGTGGTTGGCTCATCGGATGGCAGTGCCAGGTTGCTGATCAGTCGTCCGATGAAGTACATGGCTTGCTTGGCGCGGGTGAGCAAGACATACTCGGCGTTGCATTCCTGCTCGTACTGCCAGGCGTTCTTGGCCAGCGGATGCGGGATTTTCTCCGGCAGCACGTAGACCACGTTGAACTCCAGGCCCTTGGCTTTGTGGATGGTTGAGAAGAGAATGCACTGGCGTTCGTCTTCATCGCTAAAGAAGTCGCTGACATACCTCTCAAAGCCTTCAATGGTGACCGGTGTTTTCTGGCAGCGCGCCTGGGTGCAGTACGCTTGGTGGAAGGCGATCACCGTCTCGATCTTGTCCAAGAAGGCGTCAATCGCCATCTCATTCTGCTCAGGTTTGGCTCCCAGGACTTCGAGCTGAGCCTCGCGGTAGGCTTCCAGCAGTTCCAGAAACGCGGCAAAGTGGAAGTGCCTGGATTTCTTCAAGCGTTCAAGCACATCCAGAATGCTCGCACCAATATCGCGCCCCCGGACTTTGGCCCGCTTTCCTTGCTGTAAGAGTTTCAAGCACAGACTGACCAGGGGCGCGGTACACCGCCCGATCACTGCGCAGCCACCCGGATCAGGTTGCACACGCCGGAGGAAGTCATCCTGAGAAATGATACCAACAGTTCCACGCTCAGCCGCTGGCGCCGCTTGGATGTCCGGGTATATCTGCTGGGCCAATTGGATGGGCAACGACGGGCAGCGATAGCAGATGGAGAGGGGCAGCACCTGTGCCTGCGTGCGTTCGATGATATTCTGGATGCTGGCTGTATCAGCGCCACTGAAGCCGTAAATGGACTGCCTGCGATCTCCGACAAAGAGTAAGCGCCCCTGTGGACTCGTGCAAGCAAGGACCAGTTCCAACTGGGCGCGGTTCAAGTCCTGCGCCTCGTCGATAAAGAGGAAGTCGAACTGTGGCATGGGCAGGTGCAGTGCCGTCGGCAAGTACACCATATCGTTGAAGTCGATGAGGCGCTCACGCTGGTATTGCTCGATGCCCTGCTCAATGATACTGCTCACGCCGCTCCAGATTGTCTCCCACAACAGGTCATGGCGAACACTGAGGGCGAGCACTTCGTCCAGGGCATAGTGCTCTGCCAGGCGGAGCAGGTTCTCTTCAGTGGGCTCAGTCAGCGTCAATTGCGTGAAATTGACCAGGGTGCGCAATTGCTTGACGGCCGTCGCCTCCGGGGTGTCTTTGAGCACCATTTCCAGATCAGGAAGACTCTGGAGGTACTTGCGGCACAGTTTGATATACTTGTGACGCTCAATACGTACCTGGCCCAGGCAGCGTTTGCCCAGGCTATGGATAGTACTCGCTTGCATAGGTGAGCCACTGGCTTGCAGGCGATTGGCAATCTCGTCGGCAATCACCTTGTTGAAGGCGACAAAGCAAGCATTGCGGGTCTTGAGTCGTTTGGCTCCTTCAATCAAGGTCGTCGTTTTGCCCGAGCCGGCGACGGCATCAACCAGGGCGTTGCCGGCTCCCTGTTCGATCCAGGCGTAAATGGCTTGCTGATACGGACTGGGTAGCATGAGCATCCTCCCTTTCCTACCCACAAAACCGCCCCCGGAAGCACTTCCGGGGGCTGGAAACACAAGCATTTCAAGAGAGCGATCTTTCCCTTCCTGCTTGTGAAGACCAGGGGGGAATCTTGCCGCGTGATGGGGCACTCCACCAGCCCCTACCATTGCGCGTCATGCCTTTCGCACGCATCTCCTCTTCGGTCAGGCAACGCCTGGTAGAGCGCTCATAGCTTCCGCTACGATGCAGGTCAAACGCGGTGATGCTGGTAAAGGTGTGCTGGCAAGCCCGACAGTGTGAGATGGCCATAACGTATCTGCTTTCTTAAATGTAATCAAACGTAATCACATTGTCCGTTGCGGTGAAAACATCCGCACACCGTATGGATATCCGATCCATATGTGGCCCTGGCCGGGCAAGATACCGCTTGAGGATATTCATCGCGCTATTCTCGTCACGGTCTATCACGAAGCGACATTCAGGGTTACTACAGCGATATGTGCGTTTCCAGAGTGGCATAGTTTGCTTGTGTCCGCATGCGCAACACATCTTGCTTGTATCCCTCTCATCTAAGATCACCAGTTCTTTCCCGTAGAGCACGCATTTGTACGCCAATGTTTGTTACGCTCACGATGCTCTTTCATGACCATTTGCCTTTGGGAAAGATCACCAACCACAACGGTTCTTTCAACCAGTTTGTGGGCGATCAGATGACTCGCCTTGTGCAGCGAGTCCTGCTGCTTGTTGCGCTTGTACCTGGCTTTGCCAGAAACCCTTTGACTCCTCCGGTCGTTCGATCACGAAAGGTTGTTCTTCTCCAAGAGCGTTTTTGACCTGCGGGGGTGAGATGCTGACGGGTTGTGAGCGAAAAAGGTAGGAAGATACTTGCCCTCCAACATGCCCAACCCCCACAAGCAACGATTGGGAAGTACTCAGGATTCGGCCTGCCTGTGGGAACCGCTCCCTCGGCAAGGACACGAAACATCATCACAGACGGGGTGAGCATCGGTATGGATGATGGGGTCCTGCATCGGGATGATGATTCCCCTCGGAAACGACAAGGATGCTGCTCTTTTTTTCTTGAGGAACGTCGGCTTTTGCCGATAGTCATGGTTTTTGTGGGAACGCATCACCCCTTTTTCTCCTTTCGATACCAATAGAGGTGTAAAACGCACATGGCCAGGGTGAAGACCGCAAGCAGTGGCAGTAAACAAGGGAGGGTGCCTCTGAATGTGGCCAGGTGGGAATCATGAAGCGCCCACCAGGTGAGGCCGAACATCAACGCCGCTGCCTCGGCCAACATACACGTCAGCGTCCCAATCAGCTTGAGCAGACGCATGTCTTGCTCCTTTCTATCTGTGAGATGAAGAGTTGCGAGTAAACTGAAAGTCTTTCATACGACGCCCACTGCGGATCATGTAAGCGGACTGCGTGGCCGGGTCGTTGATCACACGCTTCCACTCCTCGACCGGTGGCTGCTCGCGCCACATGATGGGCGTCGTGAACGATGGGGGATGATGCTGTGAGCCACGATACACATGAATGCGATAGCCCCGGACGCGCCGGCCCCGTTGGGAAGTCTGTTGCGCCTGTCTCATGCCGCTAGCACCTCCTGCATGGGGTAGGCAATCTGCAAGCGCCAGCCGACCAGCCGCCGGTCAACGTAGACCGCGCTAGCACTGACCAGGGACTGATGCCACTGCCGCTGCACCTCGATGACCTTTTCCAACAGCACATCCAGCTTGTGAAACACCTGCCGGGTGTGGACGAGTTGACGGCGTACCATCGCCAGGGCAGCACGCAGCCACACCAGGCGCATCCAGCGCTGCAAGCGAGAGGTGGGAGCGTTCCGTGGTGGCTCTGGCCCGTCTGCAACGACCTCGTTGACGGTCTCACACGCAAGGAAGAGTTCGGGGAGAGGAAGGAGCGTCACGGCCTGGCGTCCCTGCTCGTGGGTTTCGCCCGTCTCACCTGGTTCAACGGGATCAGGGACCGAGGAATCGTCAGCGGGCCAGGGAGAGATGCCCGCTTCTAGGCGTTCGCGCACGTCACAGGTGGGCAGATTCTGCAAGGTCCGGTCCCAAGGCAGCGCGTGTGCGAGCTGCCCCGTGTTGACCCAGACCGTAAACACGCGCCTGAACGCAGTTCGATCATGCAAGCGATGAGGCAGCGCAGCCACCTCAATCAGGCACGCCTCCTGGTCATCGCCAAAAGAAGTGATCCGCAGGTGACACAGACCGGCGGCGCTGGCGTAGGGGTGCAGGTCCGGTGGCAGAATAGTAGCGGCCAGCGCGACATAGGTGGTGTCAGTAGAAGACAAATCCATCAGAGCAGCCCTCCTTGCACCCAACGGTGCAATGTCCGAGCCGCCGTGCTATAATACAGGCAGACTCAGGACAGAATGGGCAAGGGTTCTGGCGTTGCCTGAGAAACTACACCAGTTCCCTTGCAAAAGAACTTCTGAGTCGAAAGAGCCGAAGAGTTGCCGCTCTTTGGCTCTCTTCAATCAGTTACGCACTACGAAAACCATCTTCCGCTTGTGAACCGCCCGAAGTTGCCGCCCCAAACCGTTCACAGTGCAATTATGACTCACTTTTCCCTGATTTAGAACAGCTTTGGCACTGCTTCAACACGTCTTGACACTGCTTTCACACTGCTTTAGGGATGACGAATAATATCTTTTTGACCAATTCTATACGTAACTGTACGCAATTGTACGATTTCCTTGACTATAGTATAGTCGATACTGTATGATTTTGTCAAGCACTGTACGATGGAGTTTGAAATAATGCCAATTGATATCGATAACGAGACCTACTATTCGGTAAATGAGGCTCTTGCATTTCTCGGGATCGCTAGGGATACACTCTATAGGCGCATTGATGAGGGGAAGTTGCGAAAATACAGACATGGAGCAAAAAACCGTGTCTATTTTCGTTTGGCTGACTTGAAAGCTTTAAAGGAGTTACACCCCGTCGAGAGAGAACGTGAGGAGGAGTCGGATACACGTGCAACCTAGCAGCATCGCAGCAAGGGCGTTTGCCTCAGACGATGCTCGAACACATTTCCCAGTTGTGGCGTGAAGAGTTTTGTGTCAATGTACGCACAAGTATCGGTGAAGAGGAAGAAGGATAACATCATCAGTTAGAGCGCACAAAGGAACGGCCCTTCTATCCCCATGTCTGAAGTCAGGAGTTTTACGGGCCGGTTTGGTAAAAATTGAAGGATTTCCATTTCTCTAGTACAATGCAAGAATAGCAACGTGTTTCTCGTGTAATCTGTGCTTGATGTAGGTCCCTGCGGGGAGAATGGAGCCAGAGATGGCCTCGCGCCAAAAGCCAAAAGCTCATCCAAACACACGCCTTCGTCACCAACGAGAGCAGCAGAATCTGACGCTGCAGGAGATCGCAGACAAACTCTATGACATGTGTATCCAGGAGGGCCGTGAGAGTGGGATCAGCGCGGACACCGTTGGAAGATGGGAGCGCGGCGTTAGCAAACCCGAAGCTCATTATCGAGCAAAACTTTGCAAACTCTTCGGCAAAAGTGCTGCTGAACTTGGTTTGATCGAGCAACCAGTTCCCTGCCCTGAGACGAGCCTGGTTCCTTTTCCCTCCTCTCTTTTTGACGGAGCGTGTTATAATGGAACGTACCCTCCAAAGAGTACAGCATCACTTTCTCAGAGAGGAGGAACCCCAGCAGTCATCCAGGAAGTTCCAGCGGTATTGCTTCGCTCTCATCCAGCAGTTGATCTCGTCATGCACGCGACGGATGCCACACCAGAAGAGCGACTCGGAGCATTGCTCGCCTTGGAAGCCAATGATCTGACCGCTTTTTTCGATGAAGGATGGGCAGTGGACGAACTTTTGGAATCATTGCGGATCGTACTGCACGGGGTACGGGCTATGCCTAAAATTTCACGACGCAAATTGCTCCAACTCGGAGCTGCCGCTGTCATAAGCGGCATTCCTATTCCTGAAGGGCGGCACACTTCAGAAGAGGACCGGGCCAAACTCCACCAGGCGCTAGGGGAGAGCATCGCAGCTGGATGGAAGATTTTCCATACCGCAGGAAATGCGCAGGTCTTAGCAGTTAGCCACGCACAATTGTATCTGGTACAGCAAAACCATTCATTGCTCTACCGAAGTGCGCAACCTTTGTTCTATTCTGGTGTCTATCGGCTGATGGGGGCTGCGCTCTATTTCCAGGGAAGATACACTGAAGCCCACCAAGCACACGAAAAAGCCTATATTGCTGCCTTGGAAGGTGCTGATCCTTGGAATATGGCCCAGAGTCGAAGCTGGCAGGCATATGTATTGAGAGAATGCGAGAACTATCCTGAAGCGTTACAGATGGCAGATGCTGCACTAAGACTAATCTCACACCATCATGATACTGAAAGTATTCGGCTTCGAGCGCGCCTTCTTGCCTTCTCAGCTGAAAATGCCGCGCTCTTAGGTGAAAAAGGAGAGGTACAAGCAAGACTTGATGCCTCAGAAAGACTACTTGAGTACCTTCCGGGCTACCATGAAGAGTTTGACCAGGTAAGCTGGTTGCAACAAGCAGGAACCTGTGCCTTGAATCTCAAAGAATACGATGTGGCAGTAACACGGCTGCAACAAGCATTCAATGAGCTTCCGCCCCAATGGATATTGCGCGTTGTTTCCACCGCTATTCCCTTGGCAAGAGCTTTGATACAGCAGGGGGAGCTCAATCGTGCTTTTGCTCTTGCCAAAAAAACGTTACCAATTGTCAGGATTTCGCAGTCTCCGACGCTTATACAGGAATTTGCCAACTACTTGCAGACAGAATTGCTTGCTAGTTTCTGCCACGACAGGTCCTGTCAAGCATTTGTTGCGGAGGCACAGCAGCAACTCGCTATTGCCTAGTTACTAGGAGCGGAGGCTCGGTTGGATTATCGTTTGAGGCCAGCATTAAGCAAACAAGAAGCCATCCGTGTGGGCAAGTTGATCGTATTGGCTCAGCATGATCAACTTGCCCTGAAGTATCAGGAACAGCGCTTTCATACAAAGGGCTATCGAGTAAGGGAAACGCCGCACTTTGTGTTCTGTCAGAAGCAGTCTCCTCATCAAACAGTATTGATGCACACATTTGGGCAAGCAGATATTGATGCAGACCTCATCTGCTTCATTGAAAAGGAGCTAGACTCATTTGGTTTCATTTCATCTGCCAAGGATTTTGGGGCTGTTCTCTTTGCCATTCTAGCTTCTACATTTCCATCGCCACGCAATCAGCGCATCATTTGGCAGCGGTTCTGCTTCAATACGCTAGTCAAGCTGCGTGAACAAATTGCTCATCCTCTTTCCACACCTCCAGAGGTTTCCTATATTGCCCCTTTTGCGACGATCTATCGGCGTATCTTTGACCTCTGCATCGGGCAGAGCCTCCTTGACATCGGATGCAGCTTTGGCTTTTTACCGATCCTAATGAACGAGCGTTTCCCCAATATGCAAACAATCATGGGCTGCGATAACAACCCTGATGCGCTCAATTTTTCCATGGATACAGCAGAGGTTGCTAGCGTGCGCCACGTCACATTTAAGTTACAAGATGTGCTGGATGCGACTATTCTTAGCCTGGGAACCTTCGACACGGTAACAGCTATTCATCTGCTGGAACATCTTCCAGAAGTTCAACTTGCTCAAGCATTTGAACATCTCTTGAAGCTGACACGCCACCGCTTGATAGTCGCAGTACCTTACGAACAGCAGGTTACAACGGTATATGGGCACGAACAGCTATTTTCACGGGAAAAACTAGAAAAGTGGGGAAAGTGGAGCATTGAGACGCTTAAGAGTCCTGTAACATATTGGTGTGAGGACGTTGCAGGTGGATTGCTCATTGTAGATCGCCTGTCATAACTAGAAGCGAGTGTCCGCTATGCGATTTCGTGACCAGGTGGTTCTGATAACAGGTGCAGGCCGTGGGCAAGGACGAGCTCATGCTTTAGGCTTTGCTCGCGAGGGAGCTCATCTACTCCTCTGTGATACTCTCCGTTCCTATTCCTCAGTTCCTTATCTCCTCTGTTCTGCTGATGATTTACTCCGGACTGCTGGCGAGATCGAAGCGATGGGTCAATGTATAATTGTGCATCACGCAGATGTCACTGACCTCAATGAGATGCAGAAAGCCGCTGATAGAGCTATTGCAGAGCTAGGCCCTATTGACATTGTTGTGGCAAATGCAGGGTTGTACTCATTTGCCACAACATGGGAACTCACAGAGGAGCAATGGGATGAGACAGTTGCAGTGGCACTCAAGGGTGCGTGGATCACATGTAAAACTGTGATACCACACATGCTTGCGCGAAAAAAGGGGAAAATTATCTGCATCGGCTCGATAGGTAGTTTTAAGGGCTTGCCAGGTTTGGGTCATTACGTTGCTGCTAAGCATGGAATAATGGGTCTGGTGAAGACATTAGCAGTAGAGTTGGCCCCCTACAACATCAATGTCAACGCGGTCTGTCCCACAACTGTAGATACCGATATGATTAACAACCAGGCATTCTACGACTATTTTGCAGGGGGCCCAGGACCAAATGCCACCCGCGAGAACGTGATTGCCCGTATGAACGAAATGAATCTCTTCAGGGACAGGGGAATAGTTACTCCCGAAGATATTACTGCTGTCGTTCTCTGGCTTGCCTCTTCTGAGGCAAGCCACATTACGGGATGTGCATTACCTGTAGACGCTGGGTTTTTGACCCGTTAAGAGGGTAGTTTTTACCCATTTCCCAATCAACAAAAGAACTCGACGCGGCGCATCTTCAGTCCTCGTAGTCCCTACGAAAAGCAACTCGTTTGTACCTGGCTTTGCCAGAAACCCTTTGACTTCTCCGGTCGTTCGATCACGAAAGGTTGTTCTTCTCCAAGAGCGTTTTTGGCCTGCGGGGGTGAAATTCTGACGGGTTTCCAGAGAAAGAGGCAGTGGAAGACCTGCCTCTCAAACATATCCTACCCCGCAGCCAATCAACTGTCTCTACAGCAGGTTGTTCTTATGCGAATCCTGCTTATCAAGCGCGTTGCAGAAAGGCAATTTGTCAGTTTATTTGCAGTTTATGACCTGTACTTTCTTGAAGAGACCTGAATGAATCTGCATACGTCGCAAAGTGGCAAAAGTGCTTGAAAGCACGAAAGAAGCGGCTTCAGACCTGAAACATCTGTTCTGAAGCCGCCTGGAGTTTTTGGGAAAAACCGAAAAAGTGAGGGGGTGCCGAAGGGGGGACTCGAACCCCCATGCCCTTAAGAGCACAACGCCCTGAACGTTGCGTGTCTACCAATTTCACCACTTCGGCTCGTTCTGGATTGGTTGTCCTGTCTTTGGAGACAGGCATATATTACTGCATCTGTCGCGGCTTGTCAATAGGTTTGCGACCCGTTTGTAAGCGGCCTTTCCCTCTTCGCCTTCCGGCATAGTTCCTTGTGTTATAATTACAAAGACATCCTTTTTGTATCACATACTGGCTGTGGGATTGCTATGCCTGCAAGCTTATGTTTGAGCTAACAGGCGATGTAAACGATGTTTATGCAACAGACATTCGTTGAAAAGTGGGAGTCTTTTTTCATGCAGGATCAGTCCTCTCCCGTGCGAGCCGCCATCGACATTGGCAGTAACACGATCCATATCGTTGTTGCGCGCTGCGCTCCTGATGCCCTCGATATTGTCGAGGACCAGGTGGAAATGGTGCGCATCGGCGAAAGTGTCAATGCAACCGGAGAGATTTCGCAACAGAAACGGAACGATACTATCGCCACGCTCAATCAATATAAAGCTCTGGCCGGACAACATGGAGCCGAGCAGGTTTTCGTCGTGGCCACAGAAGCCATTCGCAAGGCTACGAACGGTGAGCAGTTTTTGCAGGATGTGAAGCGCGAGACCGGCCTGGAGGTGCAAATCATCAGTGGCACCGTCGAGGCAGTGCTGACCTTTCTCGGCGCTTCCTATGAGCTGCATAACGAACCTAATGCACCGGCCCAGATTGGTGTAATGGACCTGGGAGGCGGAAGCATGGAATTGATCACCGCGAAAAACATGCAGATCACCTGGCAAACATCCGTCCCTATTGGTTCAGGCTGGCTGCATGATCGCTACCTTCCTTCTAATCCTCCAACGAACCAGGAAATTGAGGTCGCGACTACCTTTCTGCAAACCTACCTGCAAAATATGGATATCAAGCGCTTCCCACCCGTTCTGATCGTCACCGGTGGAAGCGCTAACTCGCTGCTGTACCTCGTCCAGCGCGCGTTTCACCTTGATACGAGCAGCCGACTAACGCAGGAGAATCTTATGCGCTGCATGGGGCTGATGATGGCGCTGCCCGCCGAAGAAATTGCTCAGCGATATGAACAGCCACTAGATCGGGCGCGTATTCTACCGGCTGGCGCGTTGATTATACAGAAAGTGATGACGCGCCTGCGCCTGGATGAGGTACGAGTAAGCCCACACGGCATTCGTGAGGGCGTGCTGCTGGCCTATGCCCGTTATGGAGATCACTGGTTGGAGAAGGTCAAAGAAAGCGCTGAGGCCGCCAGTGCGGGTAAGGGAGCAAATGCATCCGCTCAGTTTGCTACTCCAAAGGAGGAGACGTTTGCGCAATCTGGCAGGCGCATGCTGCTGGATCGCACAAAGAAGATGCTGGATTGGTGCGATGAGGTTCTGAAGCACGAAGATGTCGAAGCGGTGCATAAGATGCGTGTTGCCTCGCGCCGCCTGCGTGCTACGCTCGATGCGTTCGAGTCATGCTCAGACCCCAAAGTCTTTAAGAAGCTCTACCGGAAGATCAAAAAGGCCGCCGATATTTTGGGAGCGGCGCGCGATACAGATGTGATGCTGCAAAACTTGCAGGCTCAATTAGAGCAAATGAATGACGAGGATCGGCCCGGCATGCAGTGGCTCATTTCACGCCTGAAAGACTACCGGCAGGAGAAACAACAGGAGTTGGAACGCTTCCTTCGCAATCTGGATATGGATGCTTTGGAAGAACAGGCTGAAGCCTGTATTCCTGGAGGTGTGTAGTATGGCAAAAGCCAGGCCGCTCAAGGGACTGAATCCATCTGCTCCTACCGGGCAGAATGCGCGCATTATCGCCAAAGTGCGCCTCGAAGAATTGTATAACTGGCAAAAATGCGTCGACGATCCATACAGCGTACGCGAGTTGCATAACCTGCGCATTGCAGCTAAACGGCTCCGCTATACGTTTGAAGTTTTTGAGGAGTTTTTCCCCGAAGCCAGCCATCCTATCGTCGATGAACTGCAGCAGCTACAGGACGAGCTTGGCGAGTTGCATGACAGCGATGTGATGATTGCAATGCTGCGGCTGTGTTTAGGAAGCCAGGACGCCGGAACAATCTCGGATACCGCGAAACAGAAGGAGAAACCACTCGTGCAGCCCGAGCTGGTGAATGATCTGCTGGACCCGGCGGTCGCTCCCACAAGTGAGGAACGCTACGGGCTGGAGAGTCTGCTGCATAAACAGGAACAATTGCGTGAAGAGCAATATGCTGCTTTCCGCAAGCACTGGTATGAACTGCAAGCACGCGATTTCCGGCGTGAAATACTGGATGTTTTGAAATCATGAAGCTATGGGAGCGACGAGAGGAGGGATCAGACATGACAACGCCATTTTCAGTTGAGGAACTGGGTTGGTGGCAACTTTCCGAGCCGACCGCCGAGGAACTGCATTTGAGTGGAGGGCTGCGTGTCGAGGACTGGCCTCATGCTCGCCACGTAGAACGACTCAGCTTGCAGCTTTTTGAAGCCACACAGCCCCTGCATAAGCTGGATAAACGCACCTTGCGCCTGCTTAAACGCGCTGCCTTCTTGCACAATGTCGGTATGCTGGTCGAGGCGCGCCGCCACCACAAACATTCTTTCCGCCTCATCAACGAAACGTCGCTGCCCGATTTTAGCGATGAAGAGCGATTCGAAATTGCATGCATAGCCCGCTATCACCGCCGCGCTTTACCCTCTACTTCGCACGAAGAGTATGCCGCGTTGAGCCGACAGGCTCGCCGGCGCGTCTCCATTCTGGCGTCATTACTGCGCGTAGCCGATGCCCTCGACTATAGCCACGATGGACGTGTGCTGCGTGTGGCCGCCGCCAGAGAGCAAACAAATGAAAAGCAATGGACGCTATTGCTCTGGAAACGCCCCCTGGCAGACCTGGATGATGAGCTTGAACATGCCCACAAGAAGGCAGACCTTTTCGAGAAGGTGTTCAAACGCAAATTGCACTTCGTGGTGCAGGAATGAAAATTATTCCTCAGGAAAGCCGGACGCGGAAATCACAAATTTGGGGTCGTGTTCGTGTAGCACTATCGAGGCGCCACAGGCATCAGCAGGATGAATCCATAACACCGGGCGCGGGCTTTCTTCATTCCCCTGCTCGTGTGTATAGGTGACGCCGTGTTCGTCCAGGTAGCACCGCGCTGCTTCAAGATTCTCAACCGCGAGCGTCATGCGGCATAGACTCTCTCCAAAACGTTCCAGGTAGCGGGCAAGCGCGCCCGGCTCCGGCAGGTACAGGTCTTCTACATCGCTTTCAACTGAAAGTGGGAGTGGCACTGCCAGCTCGAAACTCTGCTGCGCAACCACAGCGGTGCCGTCTATTTGCTTTACCTCGCCTGCTCCGAACGGGCCCAGGGGGAATGCAACCAGCATGGCGTCCCACGAATCGGCCTCGCCAGTGAATGAATCCGATGGCGACAGATTATAGATATGCTGGAAACGCCGCGCGGCCTCGCCAAGGTCGGCGACGGCAATTGTTGTGCTGAGTACCTGTGTGGCACCAAGGGGATGGCGCGGTGGCGTCTGCCAACCTGCCAGGCGAAAACGTCGTTCTTCACCCGTACTATCGTGCTGGATGATGAAAGGATAGTGCTGCGCGAGTTCTGGAATCTCTATATCGGCGCGCTGCCATTGGCGTGTCCGGCCATCCGCGCTCCTCAATTCTCCCGGCGTAGGGCCGAAGATGGAGATGCCGCGCTCTTTCATGGCTGCGCTATCGGCCTCGATATTATCGGAGGACAGCACGAAATTAAGATAGCCTTCGCCTTTGGCCAGCCGCTCAAGCATTCTGGGCGATGCTTCCTCTGGCCTATTGACCGCGATCAGTTCGATATAGGTATCGCCGATCACAATAATGCGATTGGCAGTACCGCCGGAGGGATGGATACCTCCGCCCGATACTGCCAACCCAAGTTTCTGGCTGAATACCTGTGCCGCCTGTTCCAGGTCATGCACACCGATGATAATATGATCCAGCCCTGTTAGCATCTTGCTACAACCCTCAATTCTATCCGCGTGTGCGTGCCAGTTCGCGTGCCTCGCGGCGATCCGCCTCCGGCTCTCCACCACCCAGGCGATTGAAACCGAGCTCGCCCTTTTCCCAGATCACCAACAGCATACTGGCATTGAAGATGGAGGAGTAGGTACCACTAAAGATACCGACCAGCAAGGCTCCGGTAAATGAGCGGATGCTATCTCCACCGAAGAGCGTCAGGGCGCTCAGGGTGAAAAGTACGGTGAGCGAGGTGTTGAGCGAACGCGCCATCGTTTGTACCAGGCTGGCATTCACCACCTGCTCGAACGTCTCCGAGGTACGGCGTTGCATATTCTCACGAATACGGTCGAATACCACAATCGTATCATGCACCGAGAAACCTACGACCGTCAGCAGGGCCGTGAGGAACAGCGCGTCAACCTGGACATGGAATATCCAGCCCAGGAACGAGAAGACGCCGAGCACCACCAGCACATCGTGCAGCAGCGCGATGATAGCGCATGCGCCATAACGCCACGGCTTCGCCACCTTGCGGAACGAGAACCAGATGTAGAGCAGGATCAGCACCGAGGCGGCCAGCACAGCCAGGAATGCGTTGCGCGTCGTATCCGAAGCCACGGAGCCGGAAACCGAAGCATTATTCAGCAACTGGATGTAGTTGTTGCCATTATTAATGAAGACCTGCTGCAGCTTCAGGAGATCGTTCTGCGAAAGATCGGAGCGTGTCAGTAGCGTAATGGTTTGCGTTGTTGCTCCCTGTCGCACATCGACTATACTAACCGGAATGTTGGCAGGATTCGGCTTCGTCGTTGTTGGCGTCGGCGTGGCGGTTGGCGTACCGTGCGCTACCGGCCCGGTACCGGTAGTCGTACCTGTAGCGGTCGCTCCTGGCGTAACAGTCGCTTTAGGCGTAGCCGTTGGAGTGGCCTTAGATGTAGCTGTGGCGGTCGGACTTGCCGTTGGCGTGGCGGCCGCTGTTGGAGGTCCTATCGCTGGGTTTGAGGTATCAGGCAGCTTGCTGAGTGCCTTCTCAATATCGCTAATCTTAGGATTGACTCCAGAAGCAAATCCTGTGACGACAACGACTGTGACCGTTTTCCCATTCAGAACGAGCGGATGGAAGACGGTGGAAAGCTTACTACTCGTCGGGTACGCTTTTTTCAAATCGTTCTGGATAACATCTTGTACATTTGTATCAATATTCGTATTCAAACGAATCCAGATGGTCTGGTTGGCAGCTACTGATGGGTCATTTCCTGTCTGAACCTCCAAGCTGTCCAGGTTGAGCGGCTTGACCAGGTTTTGTACCTGAACATCCGTCAAGGTCTTTTCAGGACGAAATTGAACGCTTGCTCCACCGGCAAAGTCGATACCGACGTCCAGTCCTTTCACAATCAATGAGATGGTACCTGGAATAATGACGATCAACGATATCAAAAGAAAGATATAGCGTTTTCCTACAAGATTGAACACAGCAAACTTCCTCCCTCTCCTTTAAACTGTAGTGTTCCGCCGCGACAGGGAGGCTGTGGCCCTGGCAATAGAGCCAGGAGGAAGCCCAAACAGTGCGGGGTGGCTGACGACGCCGGTTGGCACCAGTAGATTCAGGAAGGTGCGTGTCACAACGACGGCGGTAAACATACTGATCAAAACACCCAGGAACAGGGTGGTGGCGAAGCCAACGATGATAGTGGCGCCAAAATTGCTGCCGAAGGCATACAGGACGGCGCAGGTAATCAACGTCGAACAGTTGGAGTCGCGAATTGATGGCCACGCGCGTTTCCACCCGATATCAATGGCGGAAGATAGCAACCTGCCGGCGCGCAATTCCTCCTTGACTCGTTCAAAGATGAGTACATTGGCATCTACAGCCATACCGATGGAAAGAATGAACCCGGCAATACCAGCCAACGAAAGGGTTACGCCCACCAGTTTGAAGACTGCAAAGGTTGTACCGGCATAGAGCAGCAGCGCACAGTCGGCCAGCAATCCCGGCAGGCGGTAGTAGAGCAGCATGAAGAGGATGACGATGCCCAGGCCGATGGCGGCTGCGATCTCGCTTTTGTTGATAGAGTCCTGGCCCAGTGTTGGTCCAACGATCTGCTCACTTTGAGGTGTGAACGAAATAGGTAACGCCCCATACTTCAGCAACGTCACAATTTGCTGGGCCTGCTGCTGGGTGAACCGGCCTGTGATCTGTCCGGGACCATTGATGGCGCTTTGAATGACCGCCGATTCGATAACTTCGCGGTCAAGCGTCACGGTAAGATACTGGTATTGATTCTTCTGAGTGAAGGTGTAGAATTTGCCGACGGCATCACCTTTCATCTCGAAGTTGATATCCGGCTGCCCGGTGGTATCCTGCCCGACGTAAATGTTGTTGGCGTCGAGATCTTTGCCAGTGAATTGCGGTTGGCCACCGGGATTGTACGCCGTGTATTGTGAAGGATCGAAAGTTGATCCAATCTGTAGCTGGGTTGGGCCGGTACTCCAAAACTCAAGCGTACCGGTTTGCAGGAGTGAATTGACGGCTGCAAATGGGTCGCCGCTATTGAGTCCTGGCAACTCAACAGCAATGCTGGGTATGCCGTTAATCGTCTCTACACGAATATCCGGCTCGTTCACGCCCAGCCCGCCATTCACACGCTGCTCGATCTGGTCACGTGCGGCGGCAACATTTTCTGCAAGTGCAGATGAATCATAGTTCTGCGGGTTTTTGGGTACCAGTAGTACGCTTACGCCGCCTTGCAGATCGAGTCCTTCCTTGACCTTCAGTGGATTACTGTAGCCTAGAAAGCCGATATTAATGCCGGGGTTGTTAGGCCAGTCAATATAGGCCGCACATGCCGCCAGCAAGATAATAAACAGGAGGAGAGTAAGTGTTCCTCGACGCATAGGTGTTGTTTCCCCTTAAAGTCTCTATTTTACAAACAATTGCACGTTTGAAAAACTCACAACATATGAACCCGATAATGCTCCCGTGCAGTATAGCATAGTTGAGACCTGTTGCAAATCCCTTTTTGATTCACACGAAACGCTTTGCGGCTTTTTTCACCGCCTCTCCTGATGAATTTGAACAAGCAAAATTGGTCAGAAGCCTCTGTGAGAAGTCATTATGACTTTCGACACATGCGGAAAATAGGTCTTTTCGTACTCCTTTTTTCACCTTGCCTCAAGTATGCTGTTCTATATAACAGGTAATGCGCGGAACAGGATGATTGTTTCGGCGGCAGCCCCGGGTAGGGATTATCCTGGTGATTACCTATAAGCGCGCCAGGGATTCTTCGTTGCACTCAGAATGACATGCCCCACCATGTCATTCTGAGTGCAACGAAGAATCCCTGGCGCCCTCCATGCAGCTGAGCCGACGGACTTCTGGGTAATCACCAAGATTATCATCTTGACAACGAGAAAATGATATGTTATAACCTGCATGTATAGCAAAATGCTATATAAAGGTGCTTTATCCTGGTTTGTATCTTTCGTTCTCATTAATAGGAGATCAAACCTTAAGCATGCTGATTCGTAAGCTCATAGGAAAGCTTTTTCTGAACGTTTCTGCCTGAGATTGGTATAGAGGCAATTTTTAAATCATCACAGAAGGAGTAATTGCTGTCAATGGATGAAATGAAGACCGTAGAGGGTGCTACTCTACAAGAGACGAACCATCGCATCGTTATGGATGTACGCAATATCACCAAGAGTTTGCCGTTGGGCCGTGAGAGGATCGATATCCTGCGCGGCATCACCTTTCAGATTACGGGCGGCGAATTTGTTTCGATTGTTGGCCCTTCTGGTTCGGGCAAGAGCACGCTGCTGGGCATCATTGCCGGATTGGACAATCCCAGCAGCGGCCAGGTCTTGATTGATGGGGTGGACATCACGAAGATGAGCGAGGGCAGGCTGGCCGAGGTGCGCAATAACAAAATCGGCATGGTGTTCCAGGCATTTAACCTGATCCCGACGCTGACGGCGCAGGAAAATGTCGAAGTGCCCCTCTACGTTGGCAAGCACAAGGGTTCCCCTTCCGAACGCGCCAAAGAACTGCTGAACCTGGTTGGACTCTCCCATCGCCTGACGCACCGCCCGAACCAACTCTCCGGCGGCGAGCAGCAGCGCGTGGCGATTGCGCGGGCACTGGCGACCGACCCTGCCTTTGTGATTGCCGATGAGCCGACGGGCAACCTGGATGCCAAAAATGGTGAAAATGTCCTCAAACTCATCGCCTACCTGCGCCAGGAGACCGGAAAAACTTTTATCATTGCTACCCATGACCCGGTTGTGGCTTCGCACGCCGACCGCGCCATTCGTATCGTCGATGGCCAGATTGCTTCGATTGATGTTATCGGTGGGAGAATCACGCAATAATGCAGCGGTAGGCGATCATATATGGCCGATGAATCGGCGCTGGGCGCGATCAATCGGCCCCTACGATAAATGGAGAATCATCTAATGAAGGCTTCGATGTACTTCAACTATACTTCGCGTTCGTTGTTGCGGGGAGGGCAGCGGACAATCCTGGCGATCTTCTGTGTGGCCGTCGGCGTCATGGCGATTGTAGCCCTGCAATTAGTGGGAGAAATGATCAATGGCGCGCTGACAGGTAATGTGCGCGATGCCAATGGGGGTGATATTGCCGTCACTTCCCAATCGGCGCCGTTCAATTCAAGCGATCTCTCCTTTTTTGACCAGCTTAAGAGCAATGGAACTATCACCAACTACACAGCGTTTTATGCGACCAATGGTTCGAACGGCTTTGCTTCCTCGATCACGCAGTCATTTCAGTTGCTGGTCGTAAAACCCAATACCTATCCGGTAGTGGATGCACCTACCTTCAATGCGCCTTCTAATGGCAGCATCCCAGGTTTGTTGCAGAATGACCAGGTGATTGTTGACCAGGCGCTGGCCGACCAGTATAACAAAAAAGTGGGCGATACCATGACCCTGCACGTCAATGGCAGGCAGGGGGGCTTGACGATGCCCGTCAAGATTGCCGGTATCGTGCAGGATAATGGCTCACTGGCGCAGAACAATGATGTGATGATCATTTCCGCTAGCGATTTTCAGGCCGCCAATCCGAATATTCCTCTAGTGTATACTGATGTCGATATCACGGCTCCCCAGGCGAATATCAACCAGGCCGTCAAGGATATCCAGCAGAAGTTTCCTGCCGCCAACACGCAAACGGCAGCCGATGCTTTGAAGAATAACCAGCAGCAGGTCGATTTTATCAAGAAGTTTCTGGAGATTGCTGGTCTGCTGGCCCTGCTGATTGGAGGCGTCGGCATCATCAACACGATGCAGGTGCTGCTCTCTCGTCGCAGGATTGAGATAGCCATGCTGAAGACGACCGGCTATCGCCGCTTCGACCTCTACCTGCTCTTCGGTATGGAAGCGGCTTTCTTAGGATTGATCGGCGGCGTGATCGGCGCGGGAGTAGCGATTGGCTTGAGCGCGCTCATTCGTATCCTGGTAGAAAACCTCTTCCCGGTTCTGATTCCATTTGTCTTAGACCCTGTGATTATCGGCGGCGGCGTCTTGATCGGCCTGGTTACGGCATTGATCTTTGGTTTGATGCCCATTGTGCAGGCTGCTAACATCCGTCCCTTGAATGTGATCCGCGAACTGCCGGAGGGCAATCGTGCCGGTAATATTGCCCTGACTGCTGGCCTGCTCCTGATTCTCTCGGTGTTATTCTGCCTGCTGGCCATTTTCATTCTGAATGATGTCGGGTTGGGTATCGGCGCGGTCTATGGCACCTTCATCTTCCTGGCCATCTTGAGCCTGTTCTTTGGCCTGGTGGTCTTCCTGATCAGCGTGCTGCCGGTGCCGGAGCACTTCTCGCCGCCATACCTGGCGCTGGTGATCGCGGGACTGGTCATTTCGGCCCTGATCTTCATCCCGTTGCCCGCGTTTGGCGGGTTGTTGTTCGTCGTCTCGTTGATGGGTATTGTCATTGTGCTGCTGCCGCGCTCGTGGAAATCCAGCACGAAACTGGCCCTGCGCAACATCGGACGCCAGCGCGCGCGCACGACCACGACCATGCTTGCCCTCTTCGTCGGCGTCTTTACCATCGGCCTGATTCTGGTGCTGGGGCAGGACCTGCGCGACAAGATCAATAGTGCCCTGGCTAACAACCTCACTTATAACGTGATTACCCTCGCGAGTGGGAGCGAGGCGAATGGGCTGCAATCGCAACTGAATACGATACCTGGCCTTGATCGTTCTCATTACGCCCAAAGAACGTTTGCCCAGGTTGTCCCTGTGGCTATTGATGGAACGCCCCTGTCCAGCCTGGTGTCGAGCGGCAATAGTTCAACCGGTCCTGGCAATTTGGGACGCGAAGGCACCTATGGACTCCTGGGTTCCATGGAGGGCTTTGATGTAGCCAATAACCAGCTGCCAACCGGTATCACGATCAAGGATGGCAGTAATCTCAATCCCAGCAACGCGGGTCAAAATAGCGTCTTGTTGAATTACCTGTTCGAGCAGCTCGCGCCTCTTAAAGGCCATGTCCATGTAGGAAGCACGGTTACGTTTGCCAGTATAGATGGCAAGAGCGTACAAACTGCCACGGTGGTTGGCTTTTACCAAAGTAGTGGATTTAACATACAATTCGGGGCGGTGTTTGCCACAAAGAATACAGTCGTTTCTCTCTCTCCCGCCGGTAATGTGACGAACATCTTCTATATGAAGATTGATCCGAACCAGGTTGGCAAGGCTTTGAACGATATTGGCAGGATCGCGCCCAACGCTTCGGTCATTAACCTGGCGAACATCGGTGATTTTGTCAACCAGATTCTCAATGATTTCCTGATCATCCTGGTAACGATTGCCTCGCTTTCTCTGCTGGCCGGAGTGATCATCATCGCCAACGCGGTAGCCCTGGCGATGCTGGAACGGCGGCGCGAACTGGGCATTCTCAAGTCTGTTGGTTATACCAGCAGAAGCGTGTTGAGCGAGGTGCTGATCGAGAACGGGGTCATAGGTGGCACAGGCGCATTGCTGGCAATGTTGCTGGTGACGCTGGCAACCAGCTTGCTGGGCACCTTTTTCTTCAAGACGGCTTTCGGAGTGAGCGCGTTTATTGCGCTCGGCCTGATTATCGGCATTGCGCTGCTGGCGATGGCGGTCGCGGCGCTGGTCGCGTGGGGAGCTGTACGGGTGAGGCCGTTGGAAGTGCTGAGATACGAGTGATACGGGATGGGGAGGGCATGGTCCGAGTCATCCGGCGTTTGCCCTCCTCCAGGGGCGCTTGCATGCTCTCCTTATGTGTGCCACAATCCTTCTTTCTACAGGCACTTGAGCCATTTCAAGAGGACCTACGCTTTTGGGAAGACTCCTCTCTCACCTATTGGAGCTGGAATTACCTGAGATGGTGATATCCCCAATGTCTGAGCAAAGAGTAAAAAGAACTTTTGATTGGGTACACGCATATCATCCTTGTTTACGTTAATCCATGGACACCCGGTAGGACCCATATCCATTTGCTGAACGTGCGTGCTATCTTGAAGGAAACGAAGGTGATAGATTAGACCATCGGCACCTGGACAAGAACTCGTCCCTGTCGTTGATACTTGGGGGAGAGCCAGAGCAGCATCATACAGCTTTTGTACAGCATTAGCATTGGTGATAGTACGTGAAAGTGGAGGAAAACTGTTTCCTGGTAGGGTGCTGGAACGGACAACCTGAAGTGTTGTCGGCCTGAAAGACGTTGAGGCATCAGATCCTGCACCACAAGAGAGTACTAATAAGGAGAATAGTAAAAGGAATGGCATAAGAATTGGTACTTTCCACTTCACTGAGCACCTCCTGCTCCGATTTTAGTGAAATTACAGGTTTGCTTCGGCCTTCTTACTCATCCCACAACTTTGCGCCTGGCATTACATTTAGAATGCATAAGCGACAGCATATACTTATCTCTATAAACGCATTCCTATCGAGAAGACGATCCTTTGCAATAATTTGTTCCATTCCTTAGTCCGGTCGTTTATGAAAGCCTGTTTGAGCCAAATGCCAGGCATTTGGCTCAGTAATAGTAGCATGTGATCAAATGTAACAGCAAGCAAGCATAGAATAATGCTGGTGCTTCCTCCGCTTATGGATAGCAAGAGCCATAGCTATTGCCATAATTATACCAGCGGTTGGTAAAGGTATTATTGTTATTCACTGATAACCCATCAGGATAAGCGAGGTACTCGTCACTGCCACCATGACCGTTGGGGCCAGCATCATACATCAAGAGCTGAGTATTAACGAAGGAATTGGGATTTGCCCAAGGCGCACCCTTGTAGTTTGCCTGAGCCAGGACATTAGACCATTGCGTGTAGTGAAAATCAGCCAGTGATTTGTAGGTATACCCAGCTCCACAACCAGGGCGTTCATCAACAAAGAGAGCCAAATCGACAATTTAGAACAAGGGACTATGTTAATTGTCTATATACCGGAAAAGATTCGGCAGAACAGAGTATAAGATGATATACCCATCAAAATCTTTAAAGCAGTTGCGCGTCAATGACTTCTAGGTGGTAAACAGATAATGATATTCTATAAAGAGAAAATATCACAGTGATGTTAAATGGCTAATAGTTAATACAAGATGCGTTACAAAAAATATTAAAAATAAAACATTGAATAATTGTAAATAGTATAACCCATCAGTTTCCGTTTGTCAATACTTTTTACTGTTATTAATATGCCCAATTTGGAATGCTCCCGTTTCATATGTTATACTTTCAAGCAATAAGACCTTTCGCGCCGGAGATCATCATGCAAGGTATTGCCAGAATCAATGGCGAGTATGTCGATTGTGGAGGCGATTAAGCCAGTAAAAGTAGCGATTCTTCAGGAGGTCATCCAATGGAAACACCTTTAACCCCGCTCGATTTTCTGCGCCGCGCCCGGCGGTTGTATCCTGATCGTGAAGCTGTTGTCGATGGAGACTTGCGTTTGACGTATGCGGAGTTTGGCAAACGCTGTGATCGCTGGTCTGCCGCGCTCCAGCAACTGGGCGTCGGTAAGGGCGATCGCGTTGCCTATATTGCTCCCAATACACATGCCCAGCTTGAATCGTTTTACGCGGTACCTCAGATAGGGGCTGTGCTCGTACCGATCAACTACCGTCTCATCGCCAGTGATTTTGCCTATATCATCCAGCATAGTGGAGCGAAGGTTGTTTGCGTTCACAGCGACTACCTGGATGTCGTTGAGGGTATTCGTCATGAACTACCGGAGGTCAGGCATTTCGTTGCGCTTGAAGGCCTGACGGATTCCTTACGCGAAGCAGGCTGGCTGGACTATGAGACTACGCTGGCGAACGCGCCGGAGACGTTCACCCGTCCCGAGATTGCCGAAGATGATTTGCTGACCATCAACTATACAAGCGGCACAACCTCGCGGCCCAAGGGCGTTATGATTACCCATCGCAATGCCTATATGAACGTTGTTGGAACCCTGATCCATATCTCGATGTCACCGGCAGACCGCTACCTGTGGACGCTGCCCATGTTCCATGCCAATGGTTGGACCTTCGTCTGGACTGTCACTGCCGTTGGTGGCACGCATATCTGCCTGCGCAAGGTGGAACCGGTTGCGATCTTCACGCTGATACGCGATGAGAGGGTAACGCTGCTCTGCGCCGCGCCGACGGTACTTATCAGCATCGCCAGCGCACCTGAAAATGTGCGCGGTATCTTGCTTTCCGCGGATACCGGTTCGGAGCGCAGGAAAGTGCGCGTGCTGACCGCAGGGGCGCCACCTGCCGCCGCGACCATCGAGCGCGTCGAAGGCGAACTGGGCTGGGAGATCACACAGGTCTATGGCCTGACCGAGACGGCTCCTTTCATTACGATCTGCGAGCCGCGCCCGGAGCATGCCGCGCTCTCCCCACAGGAGCGGGCGATCATCAAAGCGCGCCAGGGAGTGGAACTGGTGACTTCTGGCGAACTGCTGGTCGTTGATGAACAGGGCAACGAGGTTCCCCACGATGGGGCGACGATTGGCGAGATTGTGGCGCGCGGCAACGTCGTTATGAAAGGCTACTACAATGATCCCGAGGCTACGGCACGTGCTTTCGAGGGTGGCTGGTTTCATACGGGCGACGCCGCGGTTGTCCATCCCGATGGCTATGCCGAGATTCGCGACCGCATGAAGGATGTGATCATCAGCGGGGGTGAAAACATTTCCTCAATCGAGGTTGAGGGCGTGCTCCTGCGTCACCCCGCTGTGCAGGAGGCGGCGGTGGTTGGTCTGCCCGATGAACGCTGGGGCGAGGCGCCGCACGCATTCGTTGTCCTCAAGCCTGGACAGAGTGCGACGGAGGAGGAGCTACGCACCTTCGTTCGCGACAACATGGCGCACTTCAAAGTGCCGAAGACGGTTACGTTTATCCCTGAATTGCCCAAGACTGCTACCGGCAAGATTCAGAAATATGTGCTTCGCGGCGGCAGGGCTGCGATTGCCGCGCAGTAATCTATCCATTCTATTGATAATTGGGGCGAGGGGGCGGAGCAAGCTTCTCCGCCCCACTTTCCCGCAACCCCCGCCCCGACTGGATTGGGGCGAGGTCGCTTTCCTTCAGAATTACACTTATAAGCGGAGCAAGCTCTCCCATCTAACCTTTACCTGGTGATTGCCCAGAGGTGAACTTGCCTCATCCAGGGAACTTATGGGGAATCACCAGACCTTTACCACTTTTTGTTTTTCTCAAATTTTCGTTACAATAACGCCTTTGCCTGCTTTCCATCGCCCCACTAAAATTCCCGTCATACGGCGTATACAAAGCAAGTACCCCGGTGGACATATGTGTATCACTGTGAGAAATATATCCTGGAGTGGAGCGTCTGGAATGGCTTATTGCTGTACGCGACAACATATCAATGATCCTCATAGCATATGGTGCGAGCAGTGTGAAAGTCTCGTGGCAGGTGCGCTGATCGATGATTTCAAGGTGGTCTCCTATATCGGAAGTGGGAGTTTCAGCAAGGTATACCTGGCGGAACAGCAATCCTTGAATATGCGCAAAGTGGTCATCAAGCTACTTCACCAACCCTGGGACCAGGTGCAACTCGAGTTTTTCCAGCGCGAAGCGGCGTTGCTCGCTTCCCTGGCTCATCCCTATATTCTGCCCATTTATGCATTTGGCGTTATCTCGCAGCGAAATAAGAGTCCTTATGGACTATCATACTCTCAGACTCCCGGTTCACTCCCTTATCTCGTCTTGCCCTATGTGGCGCAAGGGTCGATAGCCGAGATATTTGAGCGTGAGGGCAAACAACCGTGGTCGCTGGCCCGTGTGGTCTCTTTAACGCGGCATGCGGCAGAGGCGCTGGATTATGCGCATGGCAGGGGGGTGCTGCACCGCGATGTCAAACCCGCCAATTTGCTGCAAATGGGTTCGCACGTGTTGCTCGCCGATTTCAGTGTGGCTTCTATGATTGATGCCAACGTGTCGCACGTGAGCGCGCCCTGGGCCGGTTCGCCCGCGTACATGGCTCCAGAAGTATGGGGCCAGGCTCCAGGACGTTATTCTGACCAGTATGCCCTGGCGGTGACCTGTTTTTATCTGCTCACCGCTGAGTATCCCTGGCAATCCAGGAGCGAAAACAATATGCGCACGTGGATTCATCTCCATCGCACCATTGCGCCACGCTCCCTGCACGAACTACGACCGGACCTGCCTCAGGCTGTGAGCCTCGTCTTACAGCGCGCGCTGGCAAAAGACCCGCACCAGCGCTTTCCGACACTGCAGACCTTTGCTGCTGCTTTAGATGCTGCCTCGCAAACAGCAATACCGGCTCTCCGTCCTTCAGGAGGATTGGGAACACTCCAGCCCCAGGGCGCGATAAATCTGGCTCCTACATCTGTGCAGGGAACACCCTGGTCTCAGAGCGCGAGGGACTTGAAAGGCCCTCCGCAAGCTCCACTCCTGGCCCTTACATCTCCCCAAAGTGCAGAGGTTGTTCAGCATCCTGCCATAACTGCTAAGAGCGCGCTGCCCATCTCATCTTCTTTGCCGGTCGAGTCCCATATAAATGAAAAGGTGTGGGAGGCGATGCTCTTCAACCTGCTGCTGTGTATGGTGTTGGCAGCTGTGACCGCCTGGCAATTTGGAGAGGTGCGTGTCGTGGGCAATGTTTTGCTCGCGTTATGGCCTTCGTTGCCGGTCGGCCTGTGGGTTGCGCGCATGTTCCGCTCAATGCGTTCGGACACCATATGCTGGAGCCTATGCCGGGGAGCGCTTTTCGGCGTGGCCGATATTGTGCTTTCCGCGCTGGTCTGCTATGCCTGGACCGCGCTGGCATTGACAATGCCACATTGGGGCCATGATTGGCTACAGGCGGGTGATGGTTTGCGCATCTTCATTGAGCAGGTCAAAGCATTGCTACCCGAATTTCTGAAATTATTCGTCCTCGGCGCGTGGATCGCGGTAACAGGTGGGGTTTTGATAGGAATCTTCTCGTTCCAGGGCTGGCGCGGGCAATCACATAGGTTCCGTTCGCAGCAGGGTTCACCTCTACCGGGGAAATAGCTGCCGGAACCGTAAGGTCAAAGCGGCAATAGCAGCAACGGTATCTCCATTTCCTCCGGCGTCAGGCCACCATGGTGACCCAGGAAATGCATGTCGAATCTTCGCTCTTCGTGCCACCACACCGTTTCGTGCTCATAGGGGAGAATGACCAGGTTGCCCACTCGCTGCAAAAATTCCTTCGAAAGCTGCTGAGAGCCAAAGAACTGCTGCTCTACCAGCGCCCGGGTGGGATATATTTCCGCTCTTCCTTCAAGCCGCTTTTGCAGGAAAGCAATCGCCTCATCCAACACATCCTCCCGCACGTGCAAAAACATATCGCGCGCCGAACCTGCAGGAACCAGGAAATTTCCGCGCATATTTGTACGCAGGTAATGCTCGATGCCGGGCGCGTAGCGATTGAGATAAAACGTCCTCTTGGGATCGACCTCGATTTGCCCGTGATCGGCGGTCATAATAAGCAGTGTATCCGGGCTATTGCCGTGTGCCGCCTTGTAAAAAATCACATCCATGGCGGTCAAGAATCTATCCATGACCACCTCGAACTGCCGGGAATGCGGGCCATAGAGGTGACAGATCGCATCGATCTTGTCGAAGTACAAAAAATAGTAGCTGGGAGACGTTTTTTCGGAAACGATAAGTTCTCCCAGTTGCGTAAGCGCCTCTATGATCGTTCTATAAGGTACAACCGTAGCTCCTCGATAGACAATATCGGAGTAGGTGGACGGTGTGTAGGCCTGGTTCTGGAAAATGTAAGAATGGATGCCATACCTTTGCAAGCGGCGATAAAAGGTCTGCCGGGGAAAGAAAGCCTCTGATGGGATGCCGGATCGTTTCAAAGAGTCGCGTTCTCTATCTCCTGCGTAAGAGAAAAGCAAAGGCGTAATCACTTCATCGACAAGTGGCTCATAATAATTCCATTCGTAGACACCGCTCTGGCCAACGTTCAACCCGGTATGAATGCAGGTGACATGGGCAGCTGTGGTCGAGGGGAATTGCGAGGTCAGCTGTGAAGCGATGCCATATTTCAGGACGGTTTTGAGGAACTCGTAATGCTCCGCGTATTTCTCAAAGAACCGCCAGCCAAAGGCATCGATAAAGAACAGGATTACCTTGTTATAGTGGGTGGGCAAGCTGCCAAACACATCTACCGGGAAGCCATTTTGTCCTTTGCCGCTTAAGAGGAACTCAATCGTTTGTGGCAGGTTGGCGAAGCAGTAGGAATCATAGAGAGGCCTCACGAATCTCGAGGAGAATTTCGCGTTCTGTACCGCGTTCACAGAAGCCGAGTTGAGCATAGTCACACCTGCTCTCGGGTCAAGGGTAGATACCGCAGAATCTACATGCATGTTTGTGTTGAACACAGTATATCACGAAATGAAACTAGCTCATGCAATCTCTTTTGCAGATTGCTCTTTTTTCGATTAAAGAGACGTTTGAGCGAGATGCGGAGTGCAACTATGGAGTAAAGATCAGTACCTGTTGCCATATTTGCAGCCGGGCAAAGAGGGGAGGGTTTCAGTTGTCCGGCTTAAGGTATTAAAATTTCGTTAGGAATCGAAATAACATATCATTAACTCTTTTCATCTACGTGGTTATGTTGTATTATTGCGTAGCACAGCTTTTAGGGGACATGCCGCCTTGCGTGTAGGAAAGCAGGATGAACGCCCAGACCCAAATATATACTATTCCAGGCTCGTTACGTCAACCGAACGCTATGCTCGACTCCTTGCAGGGAATATTGCAGCAGGCTCTCAGGTCATCGACCACGCTATCCCTAAGGGCAGCCGCTGTAGTACGTGGCCGTGGAGTCTATCTCATAGACAACAACGCGGAACGAGCCCAATATATAGCATCACTACTGGTATCGGCAGGCTATCGTTCTATAATAGTAGCCAGTACCCTGGATGCCTTCACTCACTTTCTCCAGGGTACATTTGTTCCAATGGCGGTTATTGCCCTGCAAGAAGAGACGAATCAGCGCTTTTTCCTCAATCGCCTTTCAAAGCAAATTCTTGACAAGTACGAATGGGAAATACTCTTTGTGCGCCTGCTCTTGCCGCCATCCGATCAATTTTTGCCGCGCACTACTGCGCCATTGGCCCCCTTGCAATCTTCAGGCGCTTTACCGTCTTCAACAACAAGACCCTTACCACCTTTACAATCACCGCAAACAAGCGGCAAGTCTGATAAATCGGCACTCTACACACAAACGACGGCGCCTTTACCTCGTTTGCCCGCAGTTCCGGCCAGTTCAATAGAAGAAAAAAATCCATCCCGGCAGGTACAGGAAAAAGTCCTCTCAAAGCAGGAAAATAAGGAGAAGCTCTCGCTGGAGGGGGAAAATCTGGGTCGCTACCAGATATATGAGTCGCGTGGTGGTGGCCCACTGTGTGCGGTTTATCGCGCATATGACCGCATGCGAGAACTGGATGTTGCATTGAAAGTCATTCCAACCAGTACCATTACCTATCAAATCAACGAGGGATCAACCGAACTGCCCAACTTCTTCCAACCCGAATTAGACCTGCTGGCTGACCTGAAGCATCCCCATATTTTGCCTATCATCCATATTGGGAAATCCTACGTAAGCGGCCAACCATTTTTCTACAAAACCACACGCTACTGTCCCGAAGGCGCGCTCGACTCGTGGCTGCTCCAGCACGACTCTAAAATGTACGCGCCGCGCGAGGTTCTCGGTATTTTGTTCCAACTGGCCGACGCGCTTCGTGTTATCCATGAACATCAAAAGCTGTACCGCAACTTCAAGCTATCGAATATTCTGGTATTGAACCAGGCAGAAAGTATGCCCGGCCTCAACGTCGCGCTGGTTGATTTTGCCTTTGAACACGATGGGGTCTGCTATGCCAGGACCCCGGCGAACTACCGTTACATGGCCCCTGAGCAATTTGATGGCCAGTCTTCACCTGCCTCAGAGCAATATGGCCTGGCCGCTATCATTTATGAACTACTCACAAAACGCCCCCCATTTCAGGGCAATTCCGAGCAAATCATGAAGCGGATGCACGCGAATATGCAGACCCAGCCCCCCTCTATCCTCAACCCGGCCATTTCTCCCGCTCTCAACAAGGTGATGCTGCGTGCCCTGGCAAAAAGGCCGGAGGAACGTTATGCGTCCGTCGTTGAATTTGCCCAGGCTTTCCAGCGCTATTGTGGTTGAATCAGGCCACGATGCGGTGTCCCATTCAATCGGCCCCTTACGTGCTCCCAGGCTATCTGTTATAATAAAGTCCGGTCTTTGCATATGTAATCAGAAAGGATGGATCGCCTGCCATGGATTTTGAACTGCCGGAAGAGCATCAACTGGCCTATGAAAGCGCGTTTGCCTTCGCGCAAGATGAAATCAAACCACATAATGCGGAGATCGAACGCACAGACGACTTTCCACCCTGGATCTGGAAACGGCTGGCCGAGCAGGGCTACACAGGCATAGCCATCCCCGAAGAGTATGGCGGCAGCGGCGGCGATTTCCTGATGGCGGCGCTGGTGGCTCGCGCCATCGGACGCGCGAATGGCTCCATTTCAATGTCCTACGGGGCGCATTTAAATCTCTGTGCCCATAACATCATGCGCAATGGAACCGAAGAACAAAAACAAAAATATCTTCCTAAACTCACAAGCACCGAGATGATCGGCGCCTTGGCTCTCACCGAACCGAATGCTGGCTCCGACGCCATGGGCATCCAGATGACGGCGCGGCCAACCGAGGGCGGCTACCTGCTCAACGGCACCAAGATGTTCATTACCAATGGCCCGATTGCCGATCTGCTGATCGTCTACGCCAAAACGCGACCGGAGGCAGGCAGTCGCGGCATCACCGCCTTCATTTTTGAGACGAAGACGCCCGGTTTCTATGTTGCGCGCAAATTGAGCAAGCTGGGCATGCATGGCTCACCGACGGGCGAACTGGTCTTCGAGAATGCTTTTGTGCCCGAAGAAAATGTGCTGGGTAAGGTCAATGAGGGTTTCAAAGTCGTGATGAGCGGACTCGACCTTGAGCGTGCCTTCTACGCGGTGAGTATGGTTGGTGGCATCGAAGCCGCATTGGAGATCTCCATCAAATATGCGAAGGAGCGCGAGCAATTCGGCCAGCCCATCGCCAATTTCCAGCTCGTTCAGGCCAAAATCGCGGAGATGTATACCGATCTGGAAGCGGCGCGGCTGATGGCGCATCGCTGCATGTGGCTGGCGCAGCAGGGCAAACGTGTCAGCAAAGAAGCCGCCGCGGCGCTACTCTTCTCGGCCCGCGCTGCCATGCGCGCCGCGGATGAGGCGTTGCAGATTCATGGCGGTTGGGGCTATCTAACGGACTTCGAGGTCGAAAAAATGTGGCGCAATGCCAAACTCGGCGAGATCGGAGCCGGAACGAACGAGATTCGCCTGCTGCTGATAGCCAGAGAACTGCTTGGTATGAGGTAAGGCATGAAATCTGTGCGCATCGCCGGAGGACTCGGCTTTTATGGCGACTCGTGGCGCCCGATTCGCGCGAGCATTGAGCGTGGCAATGTACGATATGTTGCGTCCGACCATCTCGCGGAATTGACGCTGGCCATCCTCCAGAAAGACCGCCAGCGCGACCCCAGCCTGGGCTATACACGCGATCTCGTTCCTATGCTGCTAGACCTGCTTCCTATAGCCATTCCACGCGGTATTAAATTCATTCTGAACGCGGGTGGGCTGAATCCGCCGGGGGCGCGTGGGGTGCTGCTGAACGCGCTCAAAAAAGCCGGTCTCAAGCTGAAAGTGGGCGTTGTGCTGGGTGATTCGGTTCTGGAGCGCCTCGATGAATTGCAGGGCGCAGGCGTTTCCCTGGCACACATGGATACAGGCGAAGACATAGCCGGTGTGCGCGAGCGCCTCTTATTCGCCAGCGCGTATCTGGGAGCGCGACCAATTGTTGATGCTTTGAAAGCGGGAGCGGATATCGTGCTGACCGGGCGCATTGCGGACGCCGCGCTCTTCCTGGCCCCAATGGTTCATGAACTGGGCTGGCGCTGGGATGATTGGGATAAACTGGCGCAGGGAATAGTGGTTGGACACCTGCTGGAGTGTAGCGGGCAGGCTACGGGCGGCAATTTTGGTGGCGATTGGCGCTCCATTCCCGACCTTGCGCATATTGGCTACCCTATCGCGGAAGTCTGGGAGAACGGGGATGCGGTTATTAGCAAGGCTCCTGGCACAGGTGGGCGCGTCAATTTCGATACGTTGCGCGAGCAATTATTATACGAAGTGCATGATCCCCGCCATTACCTGACGCCGGATGTCGATGTCGATATGACTACACTGCGCCTGCAAGAAATTGGTCCTGACGAAGTGCTTGTCAGCGGAGCGAAAGGGCGACCCGCTCCGGATACGCTCAAGGTTGTGGCCGGCTATGAAGATGGCGTCATGGGACAGGCCATCATCGGCTATGCCTGGCCGGATGCCCTGGCAAAGGCGCAGGCCGCGGCGCAAATCATTCAGCAGCAAATGACCGAAATTGGCCTGCAAGCGGATGAGACCATTGTCGAATACCTGGGATACAACTCCATCCATGGCCCGCTTGCCGACCCTACCTATATCGATGAATTGAACGAGGTCTACCTGCGCATCGCCATTCGTTGTAAGGATCGGCACGAGGCGGCGAAACTTGGTCGTCTCTTTCCGCCGCTGGCGCTCAGCGGCCCGCCTTTCATCGGCGGAGCTGGTGGCATGCTGGAGCCGCGAGGACTGCTGGGTATCTGGCCCACGCTTGCCCCGCGTGACATCATCGAAGAATACGTGCGCGTGAGCGTGGAGGAACCGTGATGTAGGGGCCGATTGATCGCGCCCAGCGCCGATTCATCGGCCTCCATATTTATCCAACAATCAAGCGGAGGAACTATGAAAAGACAACTGGTGGGGCTTGCTCATGCCCGTTCGGGCGACAAAGGCGACAAGGCCGATATCAGCCTCTTCGCGCCTGATGAGGCAACCTATAACCTGCTGGCGCGTGAAGTCACGGCAGAACGCGTACAGGCGCATTTCAACGGCATTATCACAGGAAAGGTCGAACGGTACGAGGTACCGAATGTCCTGGCGCTCAAATTCGTGCTGCATGGTGCGCTCGATGGTGGCGCATCACGCTCGCTGCGCAGCGATGGGTTAGGTAAGTCTTTATCATCGGCATTATTGAGAATGGAAATTGACGACGACCTGCTAGAGCGAAATTCAACTGAAACAGTTGAAGATTAGCTTCCGAAAGGGATACATCGCCTCATGACAAGTAAAGATGAGCAACTGGCAGCCGAGATCGAACGAATCAAAAAAGGTGGAGCGGAAAAATACCATATCCGCAATCGCGAGCAAAAGAAGCTCTTCGCGCGTGATCGCCTCAAACTGCTGCTGGATGATGGCAAGATCGAGTTCGAGGATGGGATGTTCGCCGAGTGCCAGAATCCTGAGCTACCCTCTGACGGCAATATTACCGGCGTTGGGCGCATTTATGGGCGGCCGGTAGCCTTCAGCGCGTCCGATTCGACGGTCAAGGCCGGGTCGGCGGGCGAAAAGTCGGTGCAGAAGAACCTGCGTATCCAGGAAATGGCGATGCAGATGCGCATTCCCATGTTCTATCTGATCGACTCGGCGGGAGCGCGCATTCCTGATCAGATTCGCCTGTTCCCTGGCCGCAACCAGGGTGGGCGCACTTTTTACAACCAGATTAAGATGTCCGGTGTAGTGCCGCAAATTTCCATCATGTTTGGACCCTCACCGGCAGGCGCGGCCTATACACCGGCCTTTGCCGATATCGCGATCATGGTCGAGGGCAATGCCAGCGCCTACCTCGGTTCGCCGCGTATGGCCGAGATGGTGACGCGCGAGAAGGTCACGCTCGAAGAGATGGGTGGCGCGCGCATGCATTGTACCGTCTCCGGCCTCGGCGACTTCCTGGCCGGGAGCGAGGAGGATGCCATTCGTATCGCGCGTGAGTATTTCCGCTATATGCCGCAGAATTACCTGGAAAAACCGGCGAATGCCGAACCCGCGCCGCCTGCCAGCGATCGATCGCTCAAAGACATCGTACCTGAGGCTCAGAACAAGCCCTTTAACATGTATGACTTCATTCATTCACTGATCGATGGTGGCAGCTTCCTGGAAGTCAAAAAGCTCTTTGCTCCCGAACTGATTACCGGCTTCGCGCGCCTGGGTGGGCGCGTAATCGGCATTGTTGCCAACCAGCCGCGTGTTAAGGGCGGCGTGCTGTTCACCGATTCGTCTGATAAAGGGACGCGCTTTGTCAATACCTGCAATGCCTTCAACATTCCCCTGCTCTTCCTGGCCGATGTCTCCGGTTTCATGATCGGTTCTGCCGTCGAACGTGCCGGTATCATTCGTCATGGCGCAAAGTTCATTGCCGCCGTCTCGCAGGCCGTCGTGCCCAAAATCTCGGTTATCGTGCGCAAGTGCTATGGCGCGGGTCTCTATGCGATGGCGGGTCCCGCCTTTGGCACCGATGCCGTGCTGGCGCTTCCAACCGCCCAGATCGCCGTGATGGGTCCCGAAGCCGCTATCAACGCCGTCTACGCCAACCAGATTGCCGCCCTGCCCGAAGAGGAACGCGAGCCATTCCGCAAGATGATGGAGGCGCGCTACGCCGAGGATATCGATATTTTTCGCCTGGCCTCTGAGTTAATCGTGGACACTATCACGCCTTTCGAGTCCCTGCGCGATGAACTGATTGCGCGCTACAGCATTTATCAGACGAAGGAGGCCCGTTTCTCCGAATGCAGGAATCCTATTTACCCGGTGTGACTCTCTTGATCCACCATCTGCCAATTGCGCCCCCCAGCATAGCAAGCAGCGTTCCCACAACATTCAGGAACAATAGGAGAAAGAAGAATATCGAAATAACTATACTCACAAGTTCAGGGTAATAGCGGCTAGAAGGCGCAGGATGGGGTGGATTCAGCACAAGCGCGATAATGGCAACCAGTAGCACAACAGCACTGGCGATGCATCCCGTTACAAACCCGGCGGCTACCCCTGCCAGTGGCCGCTCACTATATCTCGTCGTCAGTATCCCTGCTAACATTCCAAACACAAAGTAGAGCGCAAGCCCCGGCCAGAACGAGGCATTCAACGCGAGGTTGGTGTCAAAACGGGGCAGTCCTGCCATGTAGAGCAACAGCTGGAGCAGGCCAAGTACAACACCTGGACCAGGTTGTAGCAACAAACGGGACACGAGCGAGGAGATGTTACGGGTTTGCACGATGCTTGCTCCTCTCTGGCTTATATTTATCCTGATTCTCAATATTGATAGCTTGCGGTAAAGGCAAATCTATTGTAGAGTTTGTGGTGGTTCATACTATACTACGCAATTCTGGATGCATACTTCTCTGCTGAGGTGGAATTCATAGGATTTAAGGCCTCTTGCTGAGAAACGCGGAAAAGAATATAATAGCGTTGTTGGCTCATGCATGAAAAGGAATAGGGCCAACGAGCAAAAGAAGGAGTGCCAAATATGCCGATAGACCCACCTCAACGGCAGGATAGCTATATAATTAATCCTGAGAGCGCCGCGGAAATGGCGCGACTCATTGATCAGCATCGCTTCATCACCAGATATATGGGCGGGCTTTTCCCTCCAGATGTGGACCCTGCGGGATTCAAACGGGTTCTAGACCTCGCTTGCGGCCCTGGTAGCTGGGTACAGGATGTTGCTTTTAAGTATCCTGAAACGGAAGTCGTCGGTGTGGATATCATCGAGCAGATGGTCGGTTACGCACACGCTCTATCCCGTGTGCAGCGTCTTGATAATGCCTCCTATAAGGTGATGGATATCCGCAAGCCGCTCAATTTTGAGGATGATTCCTTTGATTTCGTCAACATGCGTTTCCTGGTGTACGTACTCTCTCCTGGTGACTGGCCTGGCCTGCTCGCCGAATGCAGGCGCATACTCAAGCCCGGTGGCATCCTCAGAATCACGGAAGCTGACTGTTCGGATATCACCAATAGCGCTGCTTATGAGCGCCTGCTTGAGTTGTCAATAGAGGCTATTC
Organism: Ktedonobacteraceae bacterium; assembly: GCA_035653615.1. NCBI lineage: Bacteria > Bacillati > Chloroflexota > Ktedonobacteria > Ktedonobacterales > Ktedonobacteraceae > Ktedonobacteraceae bacterium. Next base: position 210,814 of record DASRBN010000004.1, read on the forward strand.
GTAAAACCGGGCGCGCTTTCTTTTCCTCCGGTCGTTTCATCGGTACCATGTTTATGACCGGGCATTTGCTTGAGCAAGCCGGCTTCGAAGATATTCGAAGGCAGGCGCATATCATGGATTGGTCCGCGAACAGCGAAGCCCACCAGTCCCAGTCTATAAATGTGAGGACCGGCCTGCAGCTTGGTAAGGAATTCCTCATCTCAACGGGCGTCATCACAGAGGAACAGTTCGAGGAACTCTACAATCAGGCGGTCAGCGACATATACGGGTCCGATTTCATAGCCAGCCTCTTTTTCCTCTCAGCCTGGGGTAGGAAGCCGGAGGAGAGCAGCAGTATAGAGGAAAATGGGCAAGCATGAAGCGTATCGTATCCAACATGGCCGGAGTGGTCTTAGAATTCCTGGTCAAACCTGGCGAACAGATCAGCGTTGACCAGGATGTCGTCATGCTTGAATCCATGAAGATGCAGATTCCTGTCCAGTCCACCGTCAATGGAACGGTGAAAACCCTCAAAGCTAACGAGGGTGATTTTGTGAATGAGGGGGATGTGCTGCTAGAGGTAGAATAAAACCCGGCAAGAATACTGCAAACAAAACACTCGTAGGCATTCCGAAAAGCTACGGGTGTTTTGCTGTCAAATGAGCCGGGGGCAATTTCGAATCTAGAGGTGAAGCCACTTTAGAGGAGAGGCGGAGGAGGTGGGATTCGAACCCACGGAGGCTATTCACCTCACACGATTTCCAGTCGTGCCCACTAGGCCACTATGGGACTCCTCCATGCTGGCCTGCCCCATTGATATTAGACGATGGAAGGCAGGTCCGGGGCGGAGAGAGTGGGATTCGAACCCACGAGGACTTTCGCCCTACCGCTTTTCGAGAGCGGCACATTCGACCACTCTGACATCTCTCCGCCGCCAAGTATAGCATATCTCATAAAGTAAGGCAAGCATTTGCGGAACCGCGGAGTATATCGCACATTGACATGCATCTGTCGAGCGCGTATACTCATGGATGGGCAGGAAACGCTCGACTGTACAGTTCACCCGGCAAGATAGAGAAGCCATCAAGATTACGAGGGAACGCTATAGCTGCCTCTAAACAAGAATTTTTGAACACGACAAAGCGTTATTATAGAGAGATAGAGAATATCTTAGCACCAACACCGCGCAGCAGGAGAACACACCATTATGCAATTACTTGGGAAAATGCTGGGTGATCCCAACAAAAAAGAATTGAAGGTCATCCAGCCACTTGTAGATAAAATCAATGAACTCGAACCGGCTATGGAGCAACTGAGCGATGATGAATTAGCCGCAAAAACAGAGGAATTTCGCGCCCAGCTTTACCTCTACCTCAAAGGTGGCATGGTGCTTGAAAACGAACTGGTGAAACTCTTCGCCGAGGCATTAGAGACGGTAGAGCCGCTCGCGAGTACGTGCAGCGATGCGCAGTTGCACGCCGTCATGAATGAGCCGCGCCAGTTCATCGAACGCAAACGCGACCCGGAATATTACCTGCGCGATCACCTGCAAGATACACTTTCTGAAACATTCGAAAAAGCCTATCAAAACCTGAACCCGATCCTCAATGCCCAACGCATTTCTCGCGCGCTCGACCTGTTGCATGAACGAGAAGAGCGATTGGAAGACGCGGAAGACCCCCAGCAGGCAACACTGGACTTGCTCAAAGAGGTTGAGCCTGCCCTGGATGAAATCGATGACGAATTTCTGGAAGAGGCTTTTCAGAAAGCATGGCCGCGTTTTGAATCCGCTCGCAGCAATGCTGCCGGCGACAATAGTAATGCCGACGCGCAGATTATGAAATTGTTCGGCGATATCCTGAATACGTTGCAGGAGGAACTGGTCGCCGTCAAAGCCGAGCAGATGGATGAGCTGCTACCAGAAATGGTGAAGCGCTACAAATCCGGCAAAACGCTCGATGATCTGCTGCCGGAGGCTTTTGCTGTCGTGCGCGAAGCGGGCCGGCGTACCATTCAGATGCGCCATTATGACGTGCAATTAATAGGTGGCGTTGTGCTGCACCAGGGAAAAATCGCTGAGATGCGCACCGGTGAAGGTAAAACGCTGGTCGCTACTCTGCCCGCCTATCTGAATGCCTTGCCGGGCAAAGGTGTACATGTTGTGACCGTCAATGATTACCTGGCAAAGCGTGATGCCGAGTGGATGGGGCATATCTACAAGTTCCTGGGCCTCAGCGTCGGTGTGATTGTCAATGCGGTTGATCCACAGACCCCACAGCGCCGCGCGCAGTACCAGGCCGATATTACCTATGGCACCAACAACGAGTTCGGTTTCGATTATCTGCGCGATAACATGGTCGGGTCGCTTGAGCAGATGGTGCAGCGCGACCTGAACTATGCCATTGTCGACGAGGTTGATAATATCCTGATTGACGAAGCGCGTACGCCGCTCATCATCTCCGGCCAGGGCCAGGAATCGACGGATCACTACCGGCAATTCGCTCAATGGGCCAGGCGCTTGAAGCCCGAAACCGACTATACCATCGAGGAAAAGACGCGTACCGTTATTCTGACCGAAGAAGGCATCGAGAAGATCGAGAAGATGGCGGGTATCGACAATATCTATGACGAGGGGAATGTCGAACTGACGCGCTACATGGAAAACGCCATTAAGGCCGAAGTGATCTTCAAGCGAGACAAAGACTATATCGTCAAAGATGGCGAGGTGGTCATTGTCGACGAGTTCACCGGCCGCCAGATGCCGGGACGTCGCTACAGCGAAGGCCTGCACCAGGCTATCGAGGCCAAAGAGAACGTCAAGGTGCAGCGCGAGAATCATACGCTGGCAACCATCACCTTCCAGAATTTCTTCCGCCTCTATGAAAAGCTGGCTGGTATGACCGGTACCGCTTTGACCGAAGCTGAAGAACTGCACAAGATTTATAAACTCGATGTCATTGTGATTCCAACGCACAAGCCGATGATTCGTAAGGACCTGCCGGATCTGATTTACCGCACGACCGAAGCAAAATATAAGGCCGTGGTTGAGGAGATCAAGGCACTCCACGAGAAGGCGCTTTATAAACTCGATGAAAACGGCGAGCCGGTGCTGGACGAAGACGGCAACCCGATTGTGATCGCGCAAGGCCAACCCGTTTTGATAGGTACCACATCGGTGGAGAACTCCGAGTATCTCTCAAGCTTGTTGGATAGAGAAGGCATCCCACACAACGTGTTGAATGCCAAACACCATGAACGCGAAGCGCAGATCGTCGCGCAGGCCGGTAGCCTGGGGGCAGTCACCATCGCCACCAATATGGCTGGCCGTGGTACCGACATTCTGCTTGGTGGCAATCCGGCAGGCTATCGCGACAGCATTCTGCGCAAACACGCCGAGCAGGTGGACTTCATTCGAGAAATGCCGTCGCGCACGCCCGATGAGCGCGAAGAGAAGGAAGAGGCCATTCGGCAATATATCGAGAATATGACGGAAGAAGAGATCGAACGTCTCATGCGACGGAAAGAACTCGAGTGCGAAGAGGATCACAAGCGCGTTGTCGAATTGGGCGGGCTTCATATTATCGGTACTGAACGGCACGAATCGCGGCGTATCGATAACCAGTTGCGCGGTCGTGCCGGGCGCCAGGGCGATCCAGGTTCCTCGCGTTTCTACCTGTCGCTCGAAGACGAATTGATGCGCCGCTTCGCTGCCGAACGCGTCTCCAAATTGATGCAGCGAGTTGGCATGGATGACGATGTTCCGCTTGAGAGCGGACTGGTCTCGCGTTTCATTGAGCAGGCCCAGACGAGTGTTGAGGGATACAACTTCGATATTCGTAAAAATGTGGTCGAATATGACGATGTCATCGCGAAACAGCGTGAAGTGATCTACGACGATAGGCGAGCCGTGCTCGAACGTGCCGATATGCACGAGCGCGTGCTCGATATGATACGGGCCGAGGTGAAAAGAATCGTCCAGATGCAGATTCCAGGCAATGTGATCTCGGAAGAGGAGGAACTGGACAACCTGATCACAGTTCTCGAAGCCTGGGTGCATATACCGGATGAGATCCTGCCGGAGAATCTTCATGCTGTGCGCCGCGATGATCTCAGCAAAAGGCTGGTTGATTTCATCGTGAACCACTATGAAGAGCGTGGCAAGGAACTGGATAAGCGCGCGAAAGAACATCCCGAATACGGCATACCAACCGTGCGTGATATAGAGCGCTCCGTTATCTTGCAGGTGATTGACCGCCTGTGGATGGATCATATCGATGCGCTGGACGTTTTGCGCTCCAGTATCCATTTCCGCTCGGTCGGGCAGCGCGACCCGCTGGTCGAATTCAAGAACGAAGCGTACCTGATGTTCGATCAATTGAAGGGCTATATCCAGCACTACGTCGTTGATCAACTGCTCAAGATACTCCCGAACCTGTTAAGCAGAGATTTCAGCGCGCCTGTCGAACGGCCTGCTCCCAGGCGCAAAGCTCCACTGCCTGCTCGTCCAAATGTGAAGACCCTTGCGACATCGGGTGGTCAGGCGAAGGCGCGCCCAGGCAACGCACCCGTTCAAGCCGCTGCTTCCCGCGCGCAAAATGCCGGCAACCGCTCGAATGGTCAGGGGCAGAAACGCGCAGCGGCCACTTCGACAGCTCAAAGCCCGGTGGTAGTTGGCAAAGTTGGACGCAATGACCCATGCCCATGTGGGAGCGGGAAAAAGTATAAGAAGTGCCACGGAGCTTAGCACTCTGAATTGCTGACGACCGCTTTGGTGCCATTCCATAGATTGCAGAAGAAGTTGCACGAACCCTGCTGCGGAGGCGGGGGTGGTGGAGGTGGCGGGAGCACATAGTGGCCATTATTGTTGCTGGCTCCGATGAACAGCTGCCCGGTCGGATCATTTCTGCTCTCCGGGTTCCCGCCGACATACGTATAGGGGTCCATCCCCTGTAGATTCCCTTGTACGTTATCCGCCGAGAGGAAGACGCCCACCACCGGGTCGTAGTAGCGTGAGACGTAATAGTCCAGTCCCGTCAAGGGGTCGTTGTACTGGCCGGTGAAGCCCTTGGTGGTGTTGATGGTGCCGGCAGAGTAGCGCCCCTTGCCATAGGGGCCGAAGAGTTGGTTGCCCTGCACCGAGGCGCCGCCTGCCGACCAGGTGATCTCCGAGAGGATGCTGCCCAGGGCGTCGGTGAGCAGGAAAAATCTGCTTGGAGCGTGTGTACGAGGAATCCCAAAGTGGGTGATGGTTTGCCAGAGACAACGACCCAGCGAGGCAAAACCATGATGTGAGGTCATCTCCAACCAACATACTCTGTGTCAAGGGTCGATATGCGCCTCCGAGCGCTCTCAGTCCATAGCTTCATCGCTTGGAACTCGCTGTATTACTACATTGGTCTCTTCTGCAGATTCTTCTCTCGCTGCTGTTCTAGCCTATCCAACTCTTGCTGTGCTACCGATGCCTCCTCGTTACGCCCCAGGTTATGTAATACACAGGCTTTCGCCGCCCATAAAGCCTTTAATGATGGACTACAGGATAACCCAGCTGCATAAGCGGATAATGCCTCTTCATACTGTCCCAACTGAGAAAGTGCCTCTCCTTTAATCCTATACATTTCTGCCAAGCGTGGTCCTCCTCCTCCTAACGCTAGTCCTCGTTCAATGGCCTGCAATGCTGCCTCATACTGGTCTAAGGCTGCGTATGCCGCCGCCAACTCATACCAGGATATAGAAGATCTACTCCATATCTGTACTGCATGTTCAGCACTCGCCAATGCTTCCCCATGGCGTCCCAACTTTCGTAAGACTGCCGTGTATTCGTTCCAAGCTCGACTTTGTGGCTCTATCTCTATAGCCCGCTTTAGCGCATCCAATGCATCTTGCGACCTCCCTAGTGTGTGGAGGATGGATCCTCGCCTATACCAGGCTGCCTCTGCATCGGGCTTGAGGGCAAGAGCGTGGTCTAGTGAATCGAGGGCATCCTGATAACGATGTACGACTACTTGTCTGTCACCCAACTCAATCCAGCGCATCCAGTCATCAGGATGCCCTTCAAGTATATGCTTGAGTTCTATAATTCGTATACCCTCATGAGGTGCATATGCAGTGTCAACCGGAGCGAAGGCCACTCCTGTGATATCGGCTGTCTGGAATTGGATGCGCAATTTGTCATGTACAAGATAATATCCTCCCTCTTTCATTTGAAAGAGTAAAGGAGCTTTTGTTTCATACTCAGATGTTAAGACGATTTTGGTAAGTCTACGAACGCCTGTTTCGTCATAGACCCACTCTTCTGACTGTTCCCAATCAATTGCCCCCTCAATCCATTGAGGAATCCAGAAGTAATAGCGTGCTGGCAGCGGCTGTTTTGTATCTTTCTCGAATAAATTAGCAGAGTAAGCGGTGAACGGAACATTTGCTCTCTCCAATACATTGATGAAGTCCTCTGTACAGAGCTTCCCTGACGTATTCTGGATATCAAGATAATCCAGTTGCAAACAGGCTTGGCCGATATAAAACGGGAGTGGGGGCATCGACCTTGGGAAGTCACGTTCAGCAGCTAATTGAAGACACAAGCGAGGGTCTATTGCTTGTGGCATTCCATATCGCATCTCTCCATTCAAAACAGATGTTATCAAAAGGTAATACATAGAGTTCCTTCCCTACATGAACATTGTAGTCTTTCCAGATTTAGAGAGACTACGGACAATTATAAATCAAAACAATGTTACACATTTTTCTGTTTACTTCATGAGTGCAAGAAGTGATGCAACCTCAATTCCATTCCAAAACATAGGGCTAATGCTGCTATCCTATCACTTGAGTCTTTCAAGTGGTTTAGCTCTTCCACATTTTCTGTACTAAGCTATGGCATAGTTGGAGACTGAAGCACCTTAGCCCGTTTTGGGAGCGAATCTCCTCGGAGGAGATTTTGCCAAATGGTTCTCTTCTGCACTTCCCATGCCACAGCTTAGCATAGGAAATGTAGAAGAGAACCAAATCAGTCTCTGTCAGCTTAAAAAGCATGTAGTATCCATGTATAGATTGAGTTGATCTATGATGTCCATAACGGCGTTGTAAGCATCTTTCGCCTGGATTTGTTCAGGAATAGAATCAGCATTATACTCTAATTGTGCATAAGCTTGCCACAGCATGTCATTCACCTTTTCTATATATTCTGGATGGCCCGACCATTGTACTGGTCCCGGTTCCCCCTCCTGAGTTACTCTGAATGCATAATCGCCTTTATATGCTGCTCTGCCGTTGTAGGCGCCATTCATATCAAATCCTCCTTCAATCGCTTTCTGAACCAACGGATGATTTTGTAGTTGGCAGGGGATAATATGGTGAGCGACCTGTTCTTCTGGGTTGAAGATTCTCGCGGCATTTATCATGTTGTTTCTGAGATCAGGACCACAATCGTTATGCACCACCCACTGCCCATCACCCACAGTAAAAGTATGATCCTGTTCTACCTCCAGATTATACATCACGCTGGCCCCAGGCACGACCTTCCATCCCGTGACCACCCCATACGTGCCATTGGCCCGCAACACATGCATGCCCAGCGTGATCTGCCCGACCGGCAAAAAGCCTTTCTCCTCGGTCAAGAAGGGGTGCTTCTGGTTAGTATGGATCACTTCATTGCTCTTGAGCAGTTTGTCATGCTGTGCTGGAACGTAGGTGGTCAGCGTGAGATCGACCAGGTCATGGTCGGTATGAATCCAGACATGCAGGATCGGTTCCTCCTCCATTTTGTGCGTCTTGGGATTGTAGGCCAGCACGTCTTCACCCACCTGCAGCTTCCCAATCGGTTCTTTCCCCTGCTCGGTCGTGACAGTAGTCTCAGGAGTGAAACTGCACGGTTGGGGACTGGCGGCAGGCACAGGGGGGATAGGTGGCAAGCCACCTTGCCCACTGCTGCCAGGTTGTGGTTGTGGCCCACTGGGAGTGGGTAGCAGGTCGGATATCTCGTACCTGGCCAGCACGGCACTATTGACGGCAGTCCCTCCAAAGATGGCACAACATCCTATGGTGAGCAGTGCCGGCGTTGGGACAGGCTGTGGCTGAGGCGTATTGGCGCTGGGCTGGGAGGCTTGTGGTTGTGGCGCCTGCATAATGATCGCTGAAGTCGCCCACAAAATACCGACACCGAGCCAGGGACCTAAAAAAGGGAGCAGCAACGGCCATAATCCTGGAGAGACGACTGGAGGAGGAGGTGGCTCTTGCGCGGTGGTGAACCTTTGCCCGGTGGGATCACTCTTCGTCTCAGGATTCCCCCCGACATAGGTATAGGGGTCCATCCCCTGTAGATTCCCTTGTACGTTATCCGCCGAGAGGAAGATGCCGACCACCGGGTCGTAGTAGCGTGAGACGTAATAGTCCAGTCCCGTCAAGGGGTCGTTGTACTGGCCGGTGAAGCCCTTGGCGGTGTTGAAGGTGCCCTGAGTGCCACGTGCGTTGCCATAGGGACCAAACACCTGGCTGGCCTTGATGGACGCCCCACCTGCCGACCAGCTGATATCGGAGAGGATGCTGCCCAGCGCGTCGGTGAGCAGGTAGAAGGTGCCGTTGGCGTCCATATCCCCGATCAGACGGTTGCCCAGGAAATAGTAATAGGTGTTCCACTGGTTGGTGCCGGCATCTGCACTACAATGATGCTATTGCAGACCATTTGAATAGTGAGAGTAGTCCTACATATCTCGTTCATGAACGTCCTTGCTCATTTGGGTGGATGGACTTTTTGTCTCGCAATCCTAGAGCTATGTTACTTCATTCATCTGCCTATCCCTTGAAGAAGCTAGCTTTTTATGAGCGCGTCTCGCTCCTAACGCTACTGTAGCCGCTAAACAGAGAACCCAAATATTCCAACTGACCAGAATAGCAATCCACTCATTGAAAGGTATACTCGATGGTCTGAAAAGCCAGCAGACAAGATCAGCTAAAAGCAGACCACCGAGAAGCTTGAGGGCGCGTTTCTCGTTTTTGGCTATCCTTTGCAATCGTACCAATGGTTGCCGCGGGATACTCCAGACGTAATACACCATGTAGATAAGTGAAGCAGCAACTATTATCCCCAGAAATAGTAAGAGGAAAAAAGGAATAATGCTATCTACTAATGATTCTCCAGAAATGATTTTGCCCATTGATTGACCCTATTGTCTCTGTGATGTTCAAAAACAGTGTCAAGCGCTTTCACTTGACAATATTTAAAATTGAAAACCGCTTTTTCAGTAGTACTAGTAGCAATTTGCATATCTCTTTTTATTTGCCCCAATCTTTAACTTCATTCTATTACAGTAAAATATAAAGTGTAAGCTAGAATAAGTGTAAGACTGTGCATGAACAATAGGCCTGTTACTTTGCCCCAGCGATTAGATAATTACATGCCACCATTACCAGCTAAACCATACAGAAAACTAAGATTTTCACTTATGCTACTCAGTGCTTCCGCTTTTTATTCTAACATCCTACAAGTGCTTTGTCCATCGTGCTTTGATAGTGAAATATAGTCGTTACTCAAGTGGACACCGACTTTCTATCGATCAAAGCAAGATGGACAAGCTATTAGGCATAGGGATCACTATAATTCGGTATGAGCGGTGGGGGCGGAAAAGGTGGAAAACCACCCCCGCCATTACCCTGATCTTTATGACTTCGGCTGTAATTATATGTTGCCGTAGCAAAATCTACTACTCGCTGAGTAACCCAAGCAGCCAATTGCGCTGAGAAGACTACTAGACCTAGTTTGGACCCAAGAGCCGATAAGAATTCATTATCGAGAACCCAACCGAGGAGATTTGCCGTAACTGCTACAATATTTAAGATATCAATGCCGGCGGACGTGTAATCATGATTGTGTATATTTTCTGCCAAGTCAAGACCGCTAAAAACTCCGGCAACAATATTCAATCCAACGCCGAGGAGATCAGATACTCCCTCTGCAAGAGCTTTCATCCCACTTGGTAATTGACTTTGAAAAACACCTGAGGGATGTTTGCTTAACCCAGTTAGTATTGCTATGATCGCGGGATCATCGATTGCAGGAAGGTATGTATCGAACGCCGCGAATAAATCCGCATATTTGGCCGCTGCGATGTCGAGTACAGATGCATCTATATAAAACTTACTTATGCCTAAGGCTCCTTTTATCAGAGCCAAAAGAGGCTTCCATTTCCAAGGATCTCCAAATGGGTCTCGATCCGACGGTGCAGGACCAACTTGATCTGAAGGCCCACCAGAATAGGAAGGTCCATACCCATTTGGAATATGCGGACTGGGATCATTCCAATAATCGTCATGAGGTGGGGATTGTGAGGGCGGCGTTCCCCCTGAATCTCCAATAAACAGCTGCCCGGTCGGGTCACTCCTGGTCTCCGGATTGCCGCCGACATAGGTGTAGGGGTCCATCCCTTGCAGATTGCCCTGCTTTTTGTCCGCCGAGAGGAACACGCCGACCACCGG